>JBBAQJ010000001.1:0-44922 GCA_040400365.1 Polynucleobacter sp.
TGTGTAAGAACAAAGTGCCCCGATCGGGCAAGTGAATACCAATTAAGGTGTCCCCTGAAGCAATATCAGGAAAAATTTTCTCAAGACTTTGCAACCAAATCATCCGCTGCTTTTCAGAAACACCTAGGCGGGTCATTTCATCGATCGTGCGCTTGGCTAGATCTGCCCCCTTAAATGATCGAATGTAATGAATTTCCAAGGCAAAGCCATTTTGGCCTTTGGGATCCGCCACGTAATAGCGAGCATCGTAAACGTCAAAACCCCAAAATGTGAGTCGTCCCTGACCTTGCAGGCTGGCAGTCTCAATGTAGCGATAGACCGGTGATTTTCCGCTAGACGCACTTGCCAATACCCAACTTGGCCCCAAAAGGGTCAGCACTAGGCAAAGGGTTCGGATAAGAGTCCAATTCATGCCGCATAGCATAGAGGAGTTTTGTGACCCTTGCACAAACCCAATTTTTCGCAAGGAGGAATAAAAAAACCCGCTCCGAAGAGCGGGTTTTTAGTCCTAAACGCTAGATTAGGTTGCTTCTGTATTCAATGTATCGCCACGTAACGTTGGGTAACGAACATGGTCGATCAACTCCTGGATCTCTTTCTTAGGAGCTGGGGTTACCAAGCTCACCAAAATGAGAACCGCAAAACCAACTGGTACTCCGAAGATACCAGCCGAGATTGGCTGAATACCCCACCAGAGTTCAACTGGAGAAGTGACACCAAATACACCGCGCAACCATGGCTGTGTCGTTACCATGTAGTAGAAGGTGATGCCCAGACCAGCAATCATGCCAAGGCAAGCTCCGGCTTTAGTGGCCTTCTTCCAAAAAATACCCATTACCAGGGCAGGGAAGAAGGATGCCGCAGCAAAGGAGAACGCTGCACCCACCAAGAACAAGATGTCCGCTGGTTTTTGAGACGCCACCCAAGCTGCCGCTAAAGCGACAACAAGTAACAAGGCTTTCGAAATCGCAACGCGACGAGCTGCAGAAGCGTTAGGATCGATCATCTTGTAGTACAAGTCATGCGACAAGGCGTTTGCAATGGTCAACAGCAGACCGTCAGCAGTGGAGAGTGCAGCAGCCAAACCACCCGCTGCCACCATGCCTGAGATCACATAAGGTAAGCCACCAATCTCTGGGGTTGCCAACACGATGATGTCACCACCAATGGTCATCTCAGCCAATTGGAAGATACCGTCTTTATTGATATCAGCAACGGATAGCAGGGCTGGATCAACCTTCGTCCATGCTGCGATCCACGCCGGCAACTTATCAAACGGGGTTCCAACGAGGACAGTAAATACCTCATATTTCACGAGTACTGCAAGCGCAGGAGCTGTGAAATACAGCAAGAAGATGAAGAACAATGACCAGGTCACAGACTCACGCGCTTGTTTAACCGACGGGGTCGTGTAAAAACGCATCAGAATGTGTGGCAAGGCAGCTGTACCCACCATCAAGCAGAAGATCAATGCTAAGAAGTTACGGCGTGATGTATCAAATGTTGCTCGTGCCTTTTCATCACCATTCGGATCGCCTGCAAACTGCTGAGCATGCCGGGGCATATTCGCAAGTGGATTCGAACGAGCGGTTGCGCCGGCACGTTGTGCTGTCCAAGCTTTCTTTGCAGCTTCCGCATCTTTTGGAACGGCAGCTAAGGCTTTTTCAGCAGCAGCGATTTCATCTGCAGGTGCATTCGCAGCCTTCAAATCAGCCACTTTCTTCTCCGCAGCCGCTTTGTCGGCAGCTAACGCGGCAGGAACATCCTTTAACTTCTCGCCAAGTGCATCCGCACGTGCTTTGAATATCGCACGAACTTCAAGCTCTTTGGGATCCTTAATCAGCTCTGCTTCTCTAGCCGTTACCTTTTCCAATTGCTGACCATAGATCAACTGTGGAATCGGAACACTTGTTTGCTTCACAGATAGCCAAACCACAGGAATCATGTAAGCAATGATCAAGATGATGTACTGAGCAACCTGTGTCCAGGTCACCGCACGCATACCACCCAAGAAGGAACACACCAAGATACCGGCAAGTCCTAAGAAGATACCAATTTCAAAGGGTACGCCTGCTAAACGAGTCGTAATCAGACCGACACCGTAAATTTGTGCAACCACATAAACAAAGGAACACAAAATAGCAGCAAAAATTCCGATAAACCGGGGTAGGTTTCCGTCATATCGAGCGCCCAAGAAGTCTGGAATGGTGAACTGACCAAATTTACGGAGATATGGAGCAAGGAATAATGCCACTAAGCAATATCCGCCTGTCCAACCCATAATAAAGGCCAAACCGCCATAACCGGTAAGGTACAAAGTACCTGCCATACCGATAAACGATGCCGCTGACATCCAATCGGAACCGGTTGCCATACCGTTATAAATCGCCGGTACGCGCCGTCCTGCTACGTAGTATTCCGCAGCATCATTGGTACGACTCATTACACCGATACCGGCGTAGAGTAATACAGTAGCGCCTAAGAATACATAACCAATCATGGCACGACCCATACCCATTTGTTCGGCAATTCCAAGAATCACCACAAATGCTAGAAAGCCAAGGGTATAAAAACCGTAGACCTTATTTAATTTTTTTCTGAATTCAGCGTTACTGCCACCGCCGCCAAATACGCTTCCATCACCAGGTGTCATTCCAGCCATGATTAATCCTCCTCCACTTCGGCACAGTCATATTCTTTGTCAAGATTATTCATGTAATGTGCGTAATAAGCGATGATGAGAACATAAACTACTAATGCCCCTTGAGCTCCGACCCAAAAACTAAATGGCCAGCCAAAGAAATTAAAATTTAGATCTCGCGCGTAAAAGCCAACAACATAGGTCACCACAAACCAAATAAATAACAGAATGGCTGTTATTCGCAGGTTCTTCGACCAATATTGTTTATGCGATTCTGTTAATTGCATAACAGTTTCTCCTTAGGTTATTAAAAACATCCACTTCAAACTTCGTGCTACTACTCCATTGTGCTAAACAGTTAAGCCGGTCTCCCGTTCCAACTGTTTGGCAAATTTTGGTTCAAACTCTTTCAAATGCTTGATGATTTTTACTGCTTCTTCAGGCTCTTGGCGATCCACGTAAACCCTTGCTAATTGGTACCAACCATAGGGGCTCATGGGCTGAAGTTGGGTATTTTTCTTTAAAGCCTTTACGGCATCATCAAAACGGCGCTGCTGAATTAGGGTTAGCCCTAGTCCGTACCACGCCAAATCCAGCTTTTCGTCAAGCTTTAGCGCTTTACGAAAACTAAATTCGGCATCTTCGATTTGCCCAGTCTCTTCTTGTAAAAATCCGAGGTTGTACCAGGATTGGGCGCTGACATCCGAACGCTGAACGACTTTTTTATACATTTCAATTGCGCCTCGTTTATCACCCTCTTGGGTTTTTAAAAATGCGAGGCTTGAAAGCACATACGGATCATTTGGGAACTCCGTAAGCATTTGCTCAAACGTCTCAATCGCTTTTTGACGAAGGCCAAAAACAATAAAGACCGAGGCGTAAAAACGAAATAGATACCAACGTAGCTTTACTGACATATTTCGATCCCAATCGTAATGCAGTGCTCAATCTTCGCGAGCGTAACCGCTATATAAAGTACGGCAATGATGCAGAAGGCTACAAATGGAATTTGATGATCGGCAATTTGCTTGGGCGAAATAAACCGAGCAATCTTGGTCCACGGCTTATTGATAATTTGAAACAATTGATAAAACAAATTCGTATCGCGCTTTGGTCCAGACAAAACAAACAACAATCCCTGACCCATTAAAGCGAGTCCGCCAATATATAAAATCAGTTGGGCAATGTTGAGAAATAAAAGCACAGAAGCCTTCTGGGAATTGAAAAAAATGCCAATGGGGATTATGGTTGGGTCACAAAAATGCCCAAATCAGTGATTTCCCTAGTAATTTAAAAATACTTGGCTAAGCATTAAGGGCTTACCCTTAATTTGTAAAATTTAATTTACGCTCTGGGGATCCAGGCCCCCGCCTTGGATAGGTTTTTAAGCTCAGCAAGGCTCTTTGCCTCTTTCCGAATTGAATTCCATAGACATAAAAGTAATTCACAGGTGGCAAGCGTGTCCGCTGCAGCCTGATGGCGAACGCTGCATTCAATGCCAAAGAACTGCAACCAGTCATCTAAGGCTCGTGCTTTAGGATGAATGCCTGATACCGCAGCCAATGGTTCAATATCAATCCAATCATTTGCCAGCGGTAATAGACCAAATCGTTTGTAAGCACGGGTAATCATGCCCTGATCAAAAGGAGCATGAAATGCGAGTAAGGGGGAGCTCCCCACCCATTGTCGAAACTCCTCCAACACTTCAACCGGTGGTTTGCCAGTTGTTTGTGCACCGACGCCAATATGGTGAACCAAAATATTGTCTTTATCGGACGCTAAATCTTGTTTTAAGACCGCTTCAAAACTATCCCCAATCACAATCGTGGGTTTTGTGAAGCCCGGTCCAACCTGAATTGCAATGGCTGCGATCGCAAGCAGGCGATCACGGCTGGGATCCAAACCCGTTGTCTCTACATCCAACACAACCCAACGACTGGGTTCAACTCTGGATTGGCTCATTCCAAAACGGGCTAATAAATTAGCGAACATAATCGAGTTCAAGTCGTTGCTGCAGATTACGGACCTCGGAGAGAGACTCCCGCAAAATTGTCTTATCGACAACATTCAATTTATCAACATCGACCGCATTGGGATTGCCGCCAATCGCATGGCCATCAATTTGCGCAGCAAGCCGTAAGGTCTGCAAATACTCAAATGCAGCAATCCATGCAAGACTTTCGGCCTCATCCAGATTTAATGCACGGCCAATCGCCGCTAATCGCTCACGCGTATTCACAGCACTAATACCATTCGCTAGAGAATAAATACGGGCACAGTCAACCACGATTGCGGTACCCTGTAGTTTGATATCGATGATTTGCTTACCATCGAGGTCTTTGGTTTCTAAACTACCAAACCAATTGAATGGCACTTTCCATTTCAATGAATTTTCAACCAGTAGTTTGATAAATCGTGGTGTAGCCTCAGCGCGCTTTACAACATACTCGCGTAATGGCTCCAGCAAAGACTCATTCCCAGCAAGCGCCCTAAAATCAAAAAAGATGCTGGCATTAAGAAGATCTTCAGGATTGCCCTGCTCAATCCAGCGTGCAAAACGCTCCAGCCACTCTTGTTGACTGATACAAAGTTCTGGATTGCTCGCCATGATATTTCCCTTACACAAGGGATACCCACATGCGTCAAGCGCCTGATTGACATCCTTCGCAAAAGCTAAATAGTGACCCTTATGAGAACCTTCACTATCCATAAAAATCAATGCATTGTCTTGATCAGTAGCAATCGTTTGCTCGCTGCGTCCCTCAGAACCCAGTGAGATCCAGGCAAAACTCTCTAAATTTAAGTGATGCTGTTTAGCAAAGAGAGTGATGAGTTGTGCGGTCAGCACATCATTCAGATGACTAATGAGGGCGGTTAATTGCCTTGCCTGCACTCCCTGACCTAAAAGATTACGAGCAAATTTACGAATGTTGTTTGCACACTCTTTTAGACTGTCCACATCTTCAGCCGACCGAATCGCACTGCTAATGTTGTTAAGCGATAAACGTTGCAAAGAGAATAAATCGCGTTCAGAAATGATCCCAACCAGTTCCTTGCCCCGCAACACTGGTAAATGGCGAATGTGATAACGCGACATCGTAAGACCAGCAGTCTCCGCGGTATCGTCAATCGATAGAGTTTTAACAGATCGCGACATTACCTGTTCAATCGGTGTGGTAAGAGGAAGTTGAGCAAGGGTTACGCGACTTAAGACATCGTAACGGGTCAAGATGCCAACAATGTTCCCACCAACATCGACTACTAAAACAGAGCCTACCTTTTTGTCATGGATCAACTGCAACGCATCTTGCAAAGAAGTATTTGGACTAACAGAGATTGGCTTTTTTAAAGGAAGATCCCGTAATGGACTCTCGAGGGACTGCTCGGTCAATGCTTGGGATGCAAAACTATTGCGCAAAGCCGCTCTTGATTCCTCGAGGAGCTTCAAGATGCGGTTATTTAAGAAGTCACTGAAAGGCTTGGAACGTTTAGCAAGCTCATGCATGCGCTCTAATGGCAAGGCTAAACAAAAACAATCATCGATAGCAAAGTACTTCACCGTGCTTGGAAGTCCTGCGTAACAGGCACTCACTGCCAGTAGATCGCCAGGATCTAATTCAAATCCCGTTTCCTCAAACCCAGGTATCAAACGCCGACCGGATACCCGTCCTTGGCGAATTAAATACAAGACTTTCGGAACGCCATCGGCAGGTGAAAGAATGACTTCTTGTGGAGCAAAGTACGATTCCACTGAGTGGCGAAGAAAAAAATCAACGTCTTCTTCTGCCATTTGTGAAAAAGGCAGAATACGCATCAACTGCTGACGCAAATTCTGCACTAGGCTATAGGAAATCGAAAGCTTTTTTGAACGATTACCAGATTCCATCATCTCGATTCCTCGATGTAAATCAACGATAAAGAGTTATTTCATTATGATGACTATGGATTTCGATATCAATACAATGATGGTATTGCGGGTATTACTGATTGTTTTAGTCAACTACTAGGAAACAACTATGTCGACGGCGTCAACCCTAATCAATATTGTTAGTACAACAATTTTTGCTTTGGCAGTCATTCACACCTTCTCAACAAAATTTTTTGAGCATCTTGCCCACAAGCAACCGAATCATGCAGGGGTTTGGCATTTGTTGGGCGAAGTGGAGGCAGTCTTTGGTTTTTGGGCCATGGTTCTTGTTGCTTTCTTCTTCATGCATACCGGCAATCAGGCAACGATTCAATACTTAGAGAGTTTGAACTTTACCGAGCCTTTGTTTGTCTTTGTGATCATGGTGATTGCTGCCAGTAAACCGGTCTTGGAATTTTGCTTGTTTCTAGTAACGCGCGTTGCGGCACTAATCCCAATCAAGAAATCGGTTTCTTTCTTTTGGGTCACCCTGACTCTCGTTCCTCTCTTGGGCTCTTTTATTACTGAACCAGCAGCAATGACGGTTGCTGCTTTATTGCTAAGGGATCACTACTTTTCCAAAAAGATATCCCCAAAATTAATGTATGCCGCTCTAGGAGTTTTATTTGTCAATATTTCCATTGGCGGCACCTTAACCCCCTATGCCGCTCCTCCAATCTTGATGGTTGCCGCCAAATGGAATTGGGATATTGTTTTTATGCTTCACGAATTTGGATGGCGATCCTCGTTAGCGGTTGTTGTGAATTCAACGATTCTTTGCCTCCTGTTTTATCGTCAGCTAGAACAAATCGAGACTAATCCCGCCGGTAAGGGAGTTGATCGGATTCCCTTTGGCGTCATCCTCATCCATCTCCTCTTTTTACTGGGTGTGGTTGTCTTTGTGCACCACTCGGTTATTTTCATGGGTCTCTTCCTTTTCTTTATTGGCTACACCACGGCGTATTCGCGCTATCAAAACAAACTTATTTTTAGAGAGAGTTTGATGGTAGCGTTTTTCTTGGCAGGTCTCGTAGTTCTTGGGGGGCAGCAGAAATGGTGGTTACAACCCTTGCTGGCCAATTTAGATGCCGATACGGTCTACTACGGCGCAACCGCTCTCACTGCCATTACCGATAATGCAGCCTTGACCTATCTTGGATCATTGGTGGATGGTTTATCCGATGAGTTTAAATATGCCTTGGTAGCTGGTGCAGTTACAGGCGGCGGCTTAACTGTGATCGCAAACGCGCCCAATCCTGCTGGGTACTCGATCTTGCGTCCCAGTTTTGAAGATGGTGCAATTAGTGCTTTATACCTTTTTATTGCGGCGCTACCGCCAACCCTTGTTGCGATTATCGCCTTCCGGTTTATTTAAGATGCGTTATCAACTAATTGCATTTGATGCCTATGGAACCTTATTTGATGTGTATTCCGTCGGCACTCTTGCTGAAAAGCTATTTCCAGGTCAAGGTAAAGCGCTCTCATTACTTTGGCGCGATAAACAACTTGAATATACGCGCCTCATTTCATTGGCAGATCCCAATCCGTTAGGCAGTCAACATTACCAATCCTTTTGGGATCTGACAATTGCAGCCTTACATTTTTCTTGCGCACAATTAAAACTTGACCTGAGCCCAGAGAAAGAATCAATCCTTCTAAAGCAATACGCTCAACTTGATTCTTTTCCAGAGTCTGCTGCGGTTCTCGAAAAGATAAAAACAACGGGTATTAAAACGTGCGTTCTCTCAAACGGGAATCATCAGATGCTGTCTTGGGCAAACCAGTCAAGTCGATTGGATCAATTCCTTGACCGAGTGATATCGATTGAAGAGGCCCGTCAATTCAAAATTACACCCAGCAGTTACCAATTGGTTCTAAATCATTACCCAATCCCAAAAGATCAAATCTTGTTTGTATCGTGTAATGCCTGGGACATCATTGGCGCTAATTGGTTTGGCTTCGATACCTATTGGGTCAATCGCTACCAATTGCCATTTGAAAAGATTGGCCATGCGCCTACTTATATAGGCTCCGATCTTGATGGTCTGATAGCGTGCCTTGGTCCTACTCCATTAGCATCGCAATAAATTCATAAATTAAGTAGCCCGCCCCAATTGCAAGCGTGGTGTACACAAAAGCCTGAACAAAGGTATTTCCCAGGACACCAAGGCGTTCGAGCAAAAAGGCCAAAAATGTGGAATCGGGGTTGGGATCATTTCGCCAAATACGATAAGCAACCCCAAACTGATAAACATTAAAAATTATCCAAAGCACGAGGGCAACTTGGATGGCGATAACAATATATTGCATGCCGATATTCTAGAGCTTTTTAAGCTACTACCAATATCATTACAATCCCAGCAATACTTAAAGGCTGATCTTGGACTTTTCCTACCTCATCGACTTATTTCTTAATCTAGATAAAAACCTTGCACTGATTGCCAGTGAATGGGGTACCTGGATTTATGTTCTCCTTTTTGCGATTATTTTCATTGAGACTGGCTTAGTTGTCATGCCATTCCTCCCCGGCGACTCCCTATTATTTGTTGCTGGAGCACTCACCGCTGCAGGTGATTTGAGTTTGCCAGTACTCATGATCTTACTCACCAGTGCCGCTATTTTGGGCGATGCTGTCAATTACTCGGTTGGTCGGTTTGTGGGTCATAAAGTCTTCTCGTGGGAAAACTCTCGTTGGTTTAATAAGAAAGCGTTTGATGAAGCGCATGCTTTTTATGAAAAATATGGGCCTATTACGATCGTGATTGGTCGCTTTCTACCGTTTGTCAGAACGTTTGCGCCCTTTGTAGCAGGTGTTGCTCAGATGCGCTACCCCGTATTTGTCTTCTACAACATCATTGGGGGCATCATTTGGGTCTGTAGCTTAACGGGACTAGGTTATTTAATTGGCGAGCACCCATGGGTGAAGAGTAATTTTTCGATCGTGGCACTGGCAATGATCATTATTCCTGGTCTACCTGCTCTATGGATTTTTTTGAAAGAACTGACCGCGCGCTTTCGAAAGCGTTAGAACCCTATGTCAAATCCAGAGCAATCCATTTGTATTATTGGTAGTGGCCTAGCAGCCTACACCCTGATTCGTGAGTATCGCAAGATCAATGCGGAGTACCCCATCACTTTAGTCACTCAAGAAACTGGTGATTTTTATTCGAAGCCCATGTTATCGACTGCGATTGCCGGTCAAAAATCTGCCGAGCAACTCGTCACGAGCTCGGCAGTCAAAATGGCTGAGCAATTGAATCTTGTTATACATAGCCATGCAACGGTTAAGCAGATTGATCCGGCACATCAAATAATTTCTGTAGCGCTTAAGGATGGTCAATCAGTTGATATTGGCTATAGCCAATTAGTCCTCGCGCTTGGTGCTGATCAGATTTGCGTTCCGATCGATGGAGACGCTAGTGATGCAATTATGTCGGTTAATGATTTACATGAATATGCAAAATTTCGTAGCGGGCTCGATGGTAAGAAAAAAATTGTGATTCTTGGCGCAGGCTTAATTGGCTGTGAGTTTGCGAATGATTTAGCAGTGGGTGGTTATCAGGTTGAATTAGTTGACCTTGCGGATCAGGCCCTGAGTCGCCTATTACCCAAGCCGATCGCGCAAGCGTTAGAACAAAAATTATCTGGTCTTGGTGTCACTTGGCATTTAGGAACCAGTATTCAATCGGTATCTCACGATGGTGATCAACTTCAAGTCATGTTGACGAATGGCCAAATAATCCATGCGGACTTAGTGTTATCAGCCTTAGGGCTGGCCCCCAGGATTCAATTAGCTAAAGAAGCAGGAATTGTTGTTCATCGTGGGATTGTTGTGAATCGTCAGTTAGAAACTAATATCCAGAATATCTATAGCCTGGGTGATTGCGCAGAAGTTGAGGGTCACGTGCTGCCGTACGTGATGCCAATCATGCAAGCTGCTCGTACCCTGGCAATGGTTTTGGCCAGACAAGAGGCATCCTTAGTCTATCCAGCGATGCCAGTGATGATCAAAACGCCTGCATTGCCTTTAATAGTTTCACCCCCTCCGATAGGAAGTTCTGGCTCATGGTCAATCAAGCACATAGACGGCGGAATGGAGGGACTCTTTCATAACGATCAATCTGAGCTTATCGGCTTTGCCTTAGCTGGATCAGCCACGAGTCAGCGCGCTACTCTCACTAAACTCCTCCCCCCAATTTTAGGGGCGACTTAAGGACGCCAGAACAAGGTTAGCTTTTGTGAGTCGCCTTCTTTGAGGACCACACTGCGCTTGAGTAATTTACCTTGATAACTTGCTTCAATGATGTATTCCCCTGGTAGGGCATTGAGAAGCATTAAGGGCCCATCGCATACAGTCTCTAAGATGGTTTGTTGTTTCGCGTTGAGCACACGGATATCAATACCCGCAATCCAAACGCCGCGCCCACTACCATCAATCTCCGACATCTCGATGAGTAGTGACCACTTTTTAGCAGCGGCAAACATTGCGCTTGACTCATCACTGCCAATGCCGCCTGTGATGAAGGTCGCATCTCCTTGCATCTTACTGGGTGGTAGTTGAGCAAGGCTTACACCGGATAGAAATCCGGTGCAAACAATCAGGCATTGAATGATGAAATGACGCATCAATGATCTCTCGGCTACTTCATTGCAGAGCCAGGTAATGGCTTTAAGGGTGACTCCATTGCAAACACGACGATACGGCGCGTCATATCCTGAAAGGCACCAACTGAGCTTGAGCCCAGACGGAATGGCTCACCCTGCACTGCGACCATACCGCCCGCAATAAATTCTTTGGTTTGGCTATCGGTCACTCGATTTTCAACGACCAAAGCAGGCGTTTTTGAATTATTCCCCGTTGCAAATGCAGCGGCATTTGCAGCCAATCCAATCGGCGTAAAGTTCCAAGGCTTTAGACCATCGGCAGATAACTCAGCGCCAGTGATACCAACGGCTACGCGCGCTACCCCCGGTCCAGGCTTATCCACTAACTTAATATCGGAGCGTCTTTGTACAGCTTGACGCATCGCCTCTTCTAAAATTTTCTTGGTTTGCGCAATCACCTCAGGAGTAATCTCTTTGGTGTAGTCGGTTTGATTTAAGTAAACCGGATCAATCATCACGGCGGTATAACTCGAAGCTTGAATACCTGGCTTAATATAGCGCCAAGCACGTATATCCTTAGGTGTATTACCCACCACCTGTAGCACATTGTAGTTTGGCAAAAATCCAGACTCGGGCATACGCTCGGTCATTACCTTTGGGCCACCGCCACATGCAGTCAATCCTAGAACGACTGCGCTTAAACCCATTGCTAATTTAATCTTCATATTCTTTCCTAAGAAGTTGATTACGAACGCAGTGAATTGAGGCACTTGCATTTAATGCTTGAGGATAAAGCAATCAGGAAGTAACTAATGATCCCAATGGTAAATACAGTTGCATCTTGAGAATCAAAATACATTAATAAGCCAATAATGGTAATTCCCACAGCAAGGCAACTGAGTACGGTTTTTAAGAACATGGCTCCTCCAATAATTGAGTGATAAGTATAAAAGTGATTTATCAGTTCGAAAAGTACCCAGCAATCCCTTAAGTACGGAACATGAAATACACGGCACCGAGTAAACATAGGCCCGCCCAGAGGTAATCGGTCTTAAATGGCTCCCCCATATAAAAGATCGCAAAGGGTATGAATACGCTCAGAGTAATCACTTCTTGGGCTATTTTTAATTGGCCTAGAGAAAAATACTCATAGCCGATTCGATTCGCAGGGACTTGCAAAACGTACTCAAAAAATGCAATTCCCCAACTAACAAAGACAGCAATCCACCAAGGTTTGGCACTTAAGTCTTTCAAGTGGGCATACCACGCAAAGGTCATGAATACATTCGATAGAATCAGCAGCCCAATAAATGAAAACGGGCCGGTAAGGGAGCTTAGTGTTGGCATTAGTGAGATCTCAACGTTATAAAACCTTCACTTTACTAAAACCATCTAACTTTTTGATCTAGCGCAAAGTGCCCTGTCCACCTCTTGCTAGACTGAGGTCAACTCGAGGTAAAGATGCAACTTATATTATTTTGTGAGCAAACTGGTGCTCGTTTAGATCCCAAGCAATCGGCTACCGTTTGCGCTGCCCAAAACCGGTGTAACTTGGATACGAACTGCCCTTTGATGTCCAAGCCATCAGAGCCGAATCAACAGGTAAGCACTTTACCCCCTGTCGACAAATCATCATAAGATAAAACTGTTTAAACTCTTCCTAAAGGAGAGGTCTCCCATGCGAATGGTTTTGTATCTTTTGATTGCCTTAATACCCATCGGGATGGTTTATTCACGCTTTTTGGATCAATCAAGATTGCGAGATTTTTTTATTGCCATCTCGTATCTAAGCATGATGGCATGGGCACTTTTCTTGGCGCTGGTTTTGGAGATGTTATTTCGGATTCCCCTGAAGTACTCCGTTGCAATTTTGGCAATTGTGATGGCCTATGCCCACTTTCGGACCATCTCCTACCTGCATAAAAAGCGTCAAGGGAACTAATTAAGCCTGATCGTTTTTACTCGCAAGCTTGATTTGCATAGCCTCGTCTTGAGGTTCATCAAGATTTAATGGCATATGCACCATTTTTTCGCCATCCCACTTTTGGCCACACCAGCACTCTCCGGCGTCATTAATAATACAAACACCGGATCCACAACAACGGCTATCCGACTTTTTCATATCTCACCCCGTTGATTTAGTCTTCGACTACTTCCCAAGTGCTGTCACCCAACTTACGAACGACCTGGCAAAAGGACCAGCCTGCTGGAATACCACAACTCCACTCGCTTGGAGCATTTTGAACCAAACGATAAGAGCCGACGCTTTCATCCTGATACAAATAATATTTTTTGCCATAGACCGGGCTGAAACTAAACTTGGCTGCATGAACCATTTCGGTTGTATCCAAACGCGCTTGCAGCGCTTTCGCTTGGCGCATCAAAACAGCTGCTTGCTCCATGATGCGTTCATATTCTTGATTAGCATGCGCCCGAGCAATATTAATAGCCTTATCTTTTTCCTCGCGAATAGGAACCGGCGCAAATTTAGGTGCGCCCACCTCCATGGGGTACTCGATGGCGTTATGTCGGGCTGGATCGGTATCTTCAATGCGCATAATCACTGAATTCTAGCGGTTTATCACCAAAATCACAGAGCCCAACTTAGGGTTTTTAATTACTGATAAATCTGTATAGTGAAATTGACAGCCTTGCTCTTAAATGAAGGCTGATTTATTTCCTTTGAATTTAAGCCCCGCAAGGGGCTTCTTTTTTAGACTACTTCTCGACAAAGGCCCGCTCAAAGACATAGTCGCCCAACTCTCCAGAGGATGGAGAGACCTTAAAGCCCCGTTGATCCAATAACTCGCTGGTTTCTTTCAGCATTGCCGGGCTGCCACAGATCATGGCGCGATCCACCGCTGGATCGAGTGGTGGTAATCCAATATCGGTAAATAGTTTTCCAGATTCAATCGCAGTAGTTAATCGACCCGTATGCGAATAGGCCTCGCGTGTCACGGTGGGGTAGTAAATGAGTTGATTGCGGACCAACTCCCCCAAAAACTCATCATTAGGCAATTCGTTTGTAAGGTACTCTTGATAGGCAAGCTCACTCACCACGCGCACGCCGTGAACTAAAACAATCTTCTCAAACCGCTCATAGGTATCTGGATCGCGAATAATGCTCAAAAAGGGAGCCAAGCCGGTTCCTGTACTAAATAGATACAAATGCTTTCCTGGGTTGAGATCATCAATCACCAGGGTACCAACGGATTTCTCGCTCACAAGAATGGGGTCGCCCACCTGAATGTGTTGCAATCGCGAAGTTAATGGACCATTGGGTACTTTGATACTAAAGAACTCCAAATGCTCCTCATAGTTCGGACTCACTACACTATAGGCGCGAGCCAATGGCTTGCCATCCACCTCAAGGCCGATCATTAAGAAATGGCCGTTCCGAAAGCGTAGTCCGCGATTTCGGGTGGTTGTAAAACTAAATAAACTTTCGTTCCAGTGTTTGACAGAGAGTACGCGCTCTGTTTGATAGGTAGCCATAACTATTCGGGTGTTCGTATATAAGAATCAACATCCATTGTAATGAATGGACTTATAGCGCTGGATAATCGGTATAACCCTTTTCATTGCCACCATAGAACGTGGCGCGCTGATAGGGGTTTAATGGGGCGTTTAACTCAAAGCGTTTTGGCAAATCTGGGTTCGCAATAAATAGTCTGCCAAATGCAATCGCATCGGCCTCGCCATCGGCAATCGCTTTCTCAGCACTCGCTTGGTCAAAGCCGCCAGCCAACACTACCTTCCCGGTAAATAAAGAACGGAATAGCTGACCTGTGCGAGGCGCATCAGCTACCAGCTGATCATTGCCGCCTGCAGTCGTTGCGCGTGGCTCAATCAAATGCAGGTACGACAGATTGAATGGATTGAGTGCGTTAATCAAATAGGCAAATAAACCTTTCGGATCAGAATCAGCAATATCGTTGAATGTGCCATAAGGCGATAAACGGATTCCGACACGACCACTACCCCAAATAGGAATGATGGCCTCTAGTATTTCTAACACCAACTTGCAGCGATTGGCAATCGAGCCACCGTACACATCAGTACGCTGATTGGTGCGATCTTGTAAAAACTGGTCTAACAAATAACCATTGGCCGCATGCAATTCCACACCATCAAACCCAGCGGCTTTAGCCTGCTGGGCAGCGTGCACATAGTCAGCTTTTAGTTTCTCAATTTCATCAAGCGTTAAGGCTCTTGGAGTTTCGTACTCGGCCAACGACCAAGATGCGGTGTAGACCTTACCTGATGGCTGAATTGCTGAGGGAGCGACTGGCAAGCCCTCATCCGGATGAAGTGAGGAGTGAGAAATGCGTCCAACATGCCATAACTGCAAAACAATCTTGCCACCCCGCGCATGCACTGCATCGGTCACGGTCCGCCATGTAGCCACTTGCGCATCACTATAAATTCCAGGGGTTGCAGGATAGCCTTTGCCCAATGGTGAAATTTGTGTTGCTTCACTAATGATGAGACCCGCAGAGGCACGTTGCGCATAGTACTCGGCTGCTAATGGTCCTGGTACTCCATCATCGCTCGCGCGCATCCGGGTCAACGGCGCCATCAGGATTCGGTTTTCAAGAGAGAGTAAGCCAAGCGTGACGGGGGTGAATAAATTCATTGCCAACCTTTATTAAGTTCCATGTAAAGTGTGGATTTTATAGGCTATCCATATAATTTTCTGATGAACACCACAGCGAAATTTCAGGCGGGCGACCAATTAATCCATTTGAAATCAGGTGGACTCTATCGTGTGATTGGTTTGGGTAAGATTGAAGCTAATCTCGAAGATGTATATATCTATGAGGCGATGCGCAACCAAACGCTATGGGTCAGACCCAAAGCCGAGATGGAAGATGGCCGCTTTGTAAAGCAACTCGGATGACGATTCGATGTTTCTAGAAGAGCATGACTTACAGGTATCCACCAAGATCGATGCCTTAGAAGCAAAGTACCGCGAGATTGAAGCATTTACGCGTCAACTATTTGCCGATGTGGATGAGGTAGAACGCACTCGTCATGAAACCATCAAGCGTCGCTTTGGGGACCTCAAAATGACTCTGTTCCAAAACTCAGACCACATCTTGAGTCAGGCCAACCATCCTGATTCAGGGTCTGCCCAAAAGGCACTTCGCGAAGCACAACTCAATATGATGTTCGATTGGGAACAATTTGGGCTTACAGAAGATATGTTTTTCAAGTTATACCAATGCCACCGCAATCAATTAATTGGCGATGCTGATCTAAAAGCCCGAGCCACTTTAATCGAACAGATATTGACTATTGAAACCAATCTCACCTTACTCTTCAAAATTCGTCAGTTGACTCCATGATCCTTCGCAAAATCCTACTAATCCTTTTTTGTTCACTCTTTGCTGGGCTTACTTACGCTCAGGCGACATTTGTCGTCGTCGCTGCCAATATGAAAGATGCATTCACTGAGATTCAGAATCAGTTCCAGAAAGAAAACAAGGGTGAATTAAAGGTCATCTATGGCTCCTCCGGAAACTTTGCCTCACAAATCATGAACGGCGCTCCGTTTCATTTGTTTATCTCCGCAGACGAGCAATACCCCCTTGAATTATTCAAAAAAGGTAAAACAGTAAACGAAGGGTCTGTCTATGCCATCGGAAAATTAGCGCTGATTGCAAATAAAGGTAAAGGAATCGCTCTGGATGACTCCAAAGGAAAAATGGCAGATGCCATTAAGAAAGCGAACAAGATTGCCCTGGCAAAGCCTGAACTTGCACCGTATGGTCGAGCTAGTGTTGAGTATTTAAAAGCCAATAATCTTTGGGGGCTGGCGAACTCGAAGATTGTGTATGCCGATAATATTGCGATGGCAGCGATGTTTGTAACGACAGGCTCTGCTGACATCGGCTTTACAGCCCTCTCTATCGCCAAATCACCAGTCGTTGCCAGACAGATCTCCTCTGTTGAGCTAAACGATGGCTATCAACCAATTAAACAACGAATGGTATTAATTAAAAATCCTACACCAGATGCAATACGGCTCTACGAGTTTATGCAAGCGCCCAAAGCAAAAGAGATATTGATGGCCCACGGTTATCAAATTGCACAGTAATCGCAATAATTGGCTTGTTTTGCTACAATTCTCAGTTCGGCGAATTAGCTCAGCTGGTTAGAGCGACGGAATCATAATCCGCAGGTCCGGGGTTCAAATCCCTGATTCGCCACCAAATTCTGCCCTCAGCCTGTCTGGGGGCTTTGTTTTTGGATCGTTTATTGGTAAGGTATGACGATGATTTCTAGAACGTGGTGGATGATCTTTGGGTTTATTGCCCTGGGTTTGGGCTTTTATATGTACATTCGGGATAAAGACCTCATTGGTATTGTGATTGCTGTCTTAATATTACTTGGTGCTTTTTCTACTAAACCCAAAAAATAGCTTGTTATGGATCCAAAAACACAACGAGAGCGCGATGAAGCGGTTAAGCGCAAATATATTTACAAGCCCGTGTTCATTATTTTTGGCATCCTGAATCTCTTAATCATTGCCCTATTTGTTATTTCTCTTTAGTTGCATTCTTCACTTCATCTTTGATTTCACTGGAATTTGCAACTAGACCGTAAGGTTTGACGAGTTGCCAAACATGATTGGGCACCATGTTTTTCATTTTCTTAGGAAGCTCTCTGCGCAGGTGTAACACCGTTTCAATTGCTTTCATCTCAACCCGTGCTCTTGCAAACTCTAAGCCTCGAGGTCCAATCTTCGGCATGAGCCACCCGACGATCGGTCTTAACCAATTAGGCATCTGACGCAGTGGCAAACCACCAGCGGCTAACTCAACGTTTTTCATAAACCCTTTGACAGGGCTTGCACGATTACCAGCGCTTTCTGGTTCAGTAAGTTTTATTTGATTACCCAACAGATTGAGTAACTCTTCTCCCTGGTGATTACGCACAATTAACCATTGCTCTCCAGAGCCGCCCATGTAGCCAACCGTGATATCCGAAAGGGCATTGGTGTAATCCACGCAGGTTCTGCACGTCAATGGGAAAAAGTCGGGTCTGAGTTTGGATAGAGGCAGCATCAAAAATGGAATTGTTTTATTTCGTCCATCTTGATATCTCAACTCCACATGGTAGTCGGCCCTGAACTCTAAATACGTAATGTCTTCTGGGCTCTCATCAATCAGTTGTAAAAACTCATGAAAGTTCTCGGTGCTGGTGTTGTCTGAACAGGGTGTACCAATCACATAGAGTTTCTTTAGGTTTAACTCTTTTTCTAAAGCTCTTAAGGCATAGACCTGACATGGGATTCCAATGACTCCTAGCCGTTGGTAATTTCTCTCTTTGGCTACATCCAGAAGAGCCAGGAGTGGTGCGTAGCCCATCCGCATCCCGCGTGCTTGATGAAGCTCTTGAGGATCAGTGATCAGGACAGGCATCGGTCGCCAACGATCGCCTGGATCTGGTGCCATCGTTAATACGGCATCTACTATGTTGTTATTAAGAAGTTGGCTAGCAATTGAGGTCGTGATTCCGGTCCACTGAGCTCCGGGTAGCGGCTTACGCATACTTGCCCGATACATCTTGCGATAAACCCCAAAGAAGAGTTGATCACCACTGAATATTCGCGCTTTTCCATGAATTGCTTGTTCAAGAGATTCGTATTGAGGGTCAATAAACTGACAAGCGCGACCACAACGTTTTGGGTCGGATGAGCGCGAAATTCCGCAATCGGTACAAAGCTCTCGCTCGGGCGCTGGGCCCGAGTATGAGAGTGATTCAATACCAATTACTTTTTTACCATCCAATTAATTTAGGCAACCATAGCGAGATTTGAGGGAACTGGAACACTAAGTATAGTGTGACGCCCTGCATTGCAATGAACGGTATAGCTCCTTTATAGAGATGTTTAATTAACACCTCGGGTGGCGCAACTCCTTTAAGGTAAAAGAGAGCCCAACCAAATGGAGGGGTTAAGAAGGAGGATTGCAAACAAACCGTGATCATCATGGCTACCCAGACCGGATCAGCGCCTTGAGATAACAAAATTGGCATAAATAGTGGCACGGCAATATAACTAATCTCAATCCACTCTAAGAAAAATCCCAAAACAAAGATGAGAAGTAACATGAGCCAAATATCACTATTAACACCCCCTGGGACAACATTAAATAACTTGGCAATCAACTCTTCGCCGTTAAGCCCCCTAAATGCTAAAGAGAAGACTTGAGCACAAATCAAAATAAACATCATGAGGGCACTGATCTTGGTGGTATCAACCATTGTTGCCTTTAGGCGCTCCCACGTTAAACGTCCAGAGAATGCGGTCACAAGAATCGCACCAAATGAACCCATTGCGGCTGCTTCGGTGGGTGCAGCAACGCCACCAACGATGGAGCCCAATACAGCGACTACCAACATAATGGGTGGCACAACCACTTTCCAGAATCGAACCCACAGCTCTTTGCCTGAGACTTTGCTACGTTCCTCAATTGGAATCGGCGGCATGAGCTCGGGCTGCATCCATCCACGAATAAGCAAATAAATAATGTAGACAACCGTTAATAACAAACCGGGCATTACTGCTGCGGCAAATAAGGTGCCAACCGATAATTGCAAAATATCCGAGAGCAGAATGAGAATCAAACTGGGAGGAATGATTTGACCCAAAGTGCCTGAAGCCATAATCGTGCCGCAAGCAATACCTTTGTCGTAGCCTCGACGTAACAAGGTCGGCAAAGTTAGCAGGCCCAGCGTAATGATGGTAGCACCGACAATTCCGGTGGTAGCGCCCATTAGCGCACCAAAGAGAATGATGCCAACGGCCATGCCGCCCTTCACGCCCCCAGCTAGATGGCCAATTACATCGAGCAAATCATCGGCAAGCCTTGATTTCTCGAGCATGATTCCCATAAAGATAAAAAGTGGGATCGCCAGCCATTGATAGCCACCGACCACTCCAAAGACGCGGGCTGGTAGCAGATTAAATAGGGTGTCACCAAAACCAATGAAGCCAAATAAGAATCCAACGGTTGCCAATGAAATTGCGACAGGTACCCCGATCATCAACATGACAAAAAATCCGCCTAACATCAAAAAGGCAATAATTTCAGGATTAAACATGCTGATCCCCACGATTAGTAGGCCGATTGAGATATACCCGAATCGTTTCTGCAATCCCTTGAAGAGCAAGTAAGCTAAAACCAAATGGAATTAAGCCTTTGATAAACCATCGAGCTGGAATACCGCCCGGATCAGGAGACTTCTCACCAATTGAGTAGGATTGGCCTACGTATCCAATGGATAGTTTTATAAAAAACAATGCAATTAATACAGTCAATATGGCTGAAAGCATATCGACAATATATTTTTTTTGGGGTGAGTAATTAGCGTAAAACAAATCAACTCGAACGTTATCGCCCCGTAATAGAGCGTAACTCATGCCGAATAAAATCATGGCCGCTAACAAATGCCACTCCAATTCCTGAGCCCATACACTTCCAAGACTCATGGAATAACGCAAGATCACATTGATCACAATTAAAAGAACAATTGACAAGGTGAGCCATGAGGCCACCTTGCCAAAAATATCAATTATGCTTTCAATGCGTTCAGCAATAACTACTGATGCTTTCTGCATTTGAAACCTTTACGTATAAATTAACCGCGAACTTTACTGTGATAAGTTGCT
The DNA here is from genome assembly GCA_040400365.1 of Polynucleobacter sp. Lineage (GTDB taxonomy): Bacteria > Pseudomonadota > Gammaproteobacteria > Burkholderiales > Burkholderiaceae > Polynucleobacter. The sequence goes on from JBBAQJ010000001.1 coordinate 20,833, forward strand.
TCACTGTAAGCAGCCCACGCATCGTATTTTTTCTTGTATGCGAAATAAGAATCGTGGACTTTCTTCGTCATCGGGTCCTTGGCTGCCTCTTCATTTAAGATCTTCGTGGTCTCTTCACGCATTGCCTTAATCACTGAGTCTGGTAATGGCAAAGCTTGAACGCCTTGATTCTTGACCAAGTCTTCCATCGCATCGGCATTATTTTTCTGACACCAGGCCTCACCAATCACATTACAAGCGGCTGATGCATTCTTCACAACCTCTTGCAAATCTTTGGGCAACTTCATCCATGCAGCTTTATTAATCAACAACTCAGATGTGGTTGCAGGTTCATGCCAGCCTGTGGTGTAGTAAAACTTCGCAGCCTTTTGTAAGCCAAGTCGACGGTCCTGGAATGGGCCGACGAATTCAGCCGCATCGATCACACCGCGCTCGAGTGCTGGAAAAATCTCTCCGCCTGGAAGAACCTTAACGTCAACGCCTAATTTGGCATAAACCTTGCCTGCCAAGCCAGGAATACGCATTTTTAAGCCCTTCAGATCGGCAACCGTGTTGATCTTTTTCTTAAACCAACCGGTCATCTGTACGCCAGTATTACCGCAAGGCATGGCTACCATACCAAATGGTGTGTATACCTCATTCCATAAATCAATACCACCGCCGTCGTAAAACCAGCCGTTCATCCCTTGGAAGTTCAAACCAAAAGGTACGGCGGTGAAGTACTGAGCAGCAAATGTTTTACCGGTCCAGAAATAACTATTAGCGTGATTCATTTCAACGGTACCTGCGCGCACCGCATCGAACCCTTCGAAGGCTGGAATCAATTCGCCAGCTCCGAAGACCTGAATCTTCAAACGACCGCCCGACATCTCAAGAATGCGCTTAGCTAAATCAGTAGCACTGCCAGGTCCATCCATATAAAAAGGTGCTCCTTTTGGATAAGCACTGGTCATCTTCCAATTAAACGTTTGTGCAGACTGAGCCTTTACAATGGCAGGTGCTGCAAGAGCGGCGCCGGCAACCCCGGCTCCTATACTGGTACTTAAAAATTTGCGACGACTTGAACTCATTTGTTTTCTCCTTATTTATAGAAATCTCAAACAACATATGGCGATGAAATGAAGTACTCAATCCAAGCGAATTGCCAGAATCTATATATCGATTTCATAGTTCAATGTACAGGGAAAATACCGACACACTTGTACACTATTCCCAAAAGTAGTGCATTGATTCTTTAATTTGGGGAATATCCTCTTCATTCTAGTTCAAAGGAAATTATTGCTATGCAACCAAAATGGGGTATTCGTGGAATGGCCGTTGCGCCCCACTCACTCGCTTCTCAATCAGCGCTTGCGGTTCTGAGAGAGGGCGGCAATGCCTTAGAGGCAATGATTTCGGCTGCAGCCACCATAGCAGTCGTTTATCCGCACATGATCTCAATTGGTGGCGACTCTTTTTGGGTGATTCATGCACCCGGTAAAGCAATGGGTGGCATCGATGCCTGTGGAGGAGCAGCTGGTTTGGCTACTCGCTCGTGGTATCAAGAGCAAGGAATCACGGGAGCTATTCCATTTCGCGGGCCAGTCGCAGCAAATACGGTTGCCGGAACAATTTCTGGCTGGGGAGCAGCTTTTGACCTGTCTAAAAAAAGCTTAGGCGGCAGATTACCTTTATCTCGATTACTCGAAGATGCGATTCACTATGCTGAGCATGGTGTTCCAGTCACCCATAGTCAATCTGCCCTTACTGAGAAAAAACGGGTTGAGCTGAGTCCACAACCTGGATTCTCAGAAACCTTCTTAGTAAAAGGCAAGTCTCCAGCAACTGGCAGCGTGTTTTATCAAAAGCGCCTTGCGAATACCTTACGTCAAATCGCCAAAAAAGGGACCAACGATTATTACCGTGGGGAGCTTGCAGAACAAATTGCCAAAGAGCTCAAACAATTAGGCAGCCCGCTGCGCCTCGATGATCTGCAGCGCCACCATGCAAAATTAATCAACCCCTTGCACCTAGCGCACAGCTTGGCAGATGTATATAACATGACGCCTCCCACCCAAGGGGTGGTGTCACTCATGATTTTGGGCATTTTGGATCAACTCAAACTCAAGCAATTTGCGGTTGACAGTCCTGAGTATGTTCATCATTGTGTGGAGGCCACCAAACAGGCTTTCAAGATCCGCGATCAACATATTACGGATCCTGCCTATATGCAAAAGCATGCCCAAGAATTTTTATCGCCTAGCTTTTTAAAAACACTGGCCAATCAAGTAGATCGTCAACGCGCTCTCCCCTGGGGCGCTGGTCGAGGACCCGCAGACACCATTTGGATGGGCGTGATTGATGGCGAGGGCCGATGCGTTTCGTTTATCCAAAGTATTTATCATGAGTTCGGCTCCGGAATTGTCTTACCAAAAACAGGCATTAACTGGCAAAACCGTGGTTGCAGCTTTTCATTGGATCCTAAGGCGCTCAATACCCTCTTGCCTTACCGCAAGCCATTTCATACCCTAAATCCTGCTCTTGCATTATTTAAAGATGGAAGATCTATGGTTTACGGAACCATGGGTGGCGATGGCCAGCCACAAACCCAGTGCGCGGTATTTACACGAACTGCTATCTATGGACTCGACCCACAAGATGCGATTAGTCGTCCACGTTGGCTCTTAGGACGCACGTGGGGACAAACAAGTGATACGCTGAAATTGGAATCCCGTTTTGATCCAGTGTTAGTTCAACAGCTTCGAGACATGGGGCATGACATTGAGATCTTGGCTGAGCTTGATGAAACGGTTGGACACGCGGGTTGCATTATTCGCGAGCCATCAGGCATCCTCAAAGGTGGCTGGGATCCAAGAAGCGATGGTGCGGTAGCATCGTTCTAATGAAACCAACTCTCTATAGCTTCTGGCGCAGCTCTGCTGCCTTTCGGGTGCGGATTGCTCTGAACCTGAAAGGGGTTGAATATAAGGTAATTCCGGTTCACCTTCGTAAGGGTGGTGGTGAGCAGCTCCAAGAATCCTATCAAGCTCTAAACCCCAATAGTTTAGTACCTCTGTATATTGATGCGGGTGTTACCTTGCATCAATCAGCGGCCATCATTGAATTCCTCGAGGAAAAATATCCCAAACCAGCTTTGTTGCCAACCAAGATCGAGGATCGAGCGTGGGTTCGTGGCTTGGCACAGGATATCGCTGCGGATATTCACCCGCTAAATAATCTTCGGGTTCTACGCTATCTGGTTGGAAAATTTGGAATTAGCGATGAAGCGCGCATAACTTGGTACAACCATTGGCTTGAAAAGGGGCTCGCGAGTCTAGAAAAACGTCTCTCGAATGACGCGCGCGTAGGCCAATTCTGCTATGGCGATCAGCCGGGTATGGCCGATACATTTTTAGTTCCGCAAGTATTTAATGCATACGATGCCAAGATAAACTTTAGTAGCTATCCAACCTTAAATCGGATTACGCAGAATTGCATGCAGCTCCCTGTATTTGTAAATGCCTCATGGGAACATCAAGTGGATGCGGAAGGTAAAAATCCAGAGCCTAGCTAGGCGTCATCCACCATACGAGGATCGATAGCGTAAATAAAGAACCTAGGGTGGTGATGAGTACAACCCGTGAGATCAGAGAACCATCAGCCCGATAATACTGAGCCAGCATGAATGGGCCCGTACCCGTTGGCAAAGCACTCACCAATACAGCGGCATAAACCCAGAACGTCGGTAATCCCAAGATCGGATCAGCAACCACCCAAACGACAAGTGGTTGCAAGATCAGTTTCACAAACACCAGACTCCAAGTGGTTTTTACGGGTGCGGCAGTTTTTTGGACTAAAAATAATCCAATTGAAACCAATGCGCAGGGACTGGCTGCGGCTCCTAAAAAACTGACAAACTGGCGCAGTGGTCCATAGAGCTCTAAACCAGTTGTCGCCCAAAGGGCCCCACAAAAAGGCGCTACTAATAGAGGATTGGTGGCTAAGGATTTTCCAACCGTTTGAATAATTTCACCAAACGGCTTTTTAGCATGTACGCCTAGCTCAATAAAGATGATCGCTACTGCAAAGAGTGCACACACCACAATCAAGGTCGCAATCACGGCAGGCCCAAGGCCGCTTTCTCCAAAAGCTAGAAGTAATAGTGGGATGCCCATATACCCAGTGTTTGCATACGAACCGCTCAAGCTTTGAAAACTAGCAACGGTCCAATCTTTGGTCTGAATTCGGTAGTAAATTAAGAGTGCTAAATAGACTAAGATCGCGCCCGAGCTAAATGCGATGATGAATCCTGGTTGCCAAAGTTCCTGCCAATTACTATGTGCAGTGAAGTCAAACATTTGGGCTGGCAGAGCGAGCCACACCACAAAGCGATTAATTTCGGTCGATGCGTTCGGACTTAACTTACCTGTTTTGCCACAAATATATCCCGCCAGGATCAAGGCAAAGATCGGAATAATGACGTTAAGAACGTGAAGCAATGACAGCCTAGGAAATTTTCTTGAGGGTTTTGCGGTAACGTCCAGCGTTCTCTACGTAATGCGAGGAGATGCGATTCATCTCAGCAATTTGCTCTGGACTTAGCGTTTTGACCGCTTTTGCAGGCGATCCAATAATTAAAGAACCGTCTGGGAATTCTTTTCCTTCCGTAACTAAAGCACCGGCACCGACGAGGCAATTCTTACCAATCTTGGCGCCGTTGAGGACGATGGCATTAATTCCGATTAAGCTGCCATCACCAATCGTGCACCCATGCACCATAGCCTGGTGACCAATCGATACGTTCTCGCCCAAGGTGAGCGGCCAGCCATAGTCAGAGTGCAAAACCGCAGAGTCTTGGATGTTCGTACCAGCTCCAATGCGAATCGGCTCGTTATCGCCCCGAATCACCACGCGTGGCCAGACATTCGCGTTTTTGCCGAGATGAACTCGCCCAATGACTTCAGCAGAGTCCGCCACCCAAGCGCCATCTCCTAATTCAGGGGATATTCCATCAAGCTCATAAATTGCCATGCCTCAATTATAGAGAGTCCAGACTACCAATTAGACTCACGATCCGGGGTGGCAGAAATTTTATGAATGCTCAGATCGGCTCCATCGAATTCCTCCTCTTGAGACATCCGAATCCCAACTGATACTTTAAGAAGTCCGTACACCAAGAATCCACCAATTAAGGCGATTGTTATCCCTAATACGCTACCGATTGTTTGGGCCAGGACATTAACTCCGCCAAGTCCACCGAGTGCAGTACTACCAAAGATTCCTGCTGCTATACCGCCCCACAAGCCACACAAACCATGTAAAGGCCAAACACCAAGCACGTCATCAATCTTCCAACGATTCTGTACCTTAGTGAACATATAAACAAATAAAGCGCCTGCCACCAAGCCAACCACGAGAGCGCCTAGGGGATGCATTAGATCGGAACCAGCACACACCGCTACCAAGCCAGCGAGAGGTCCGTTGTATGAAAAACCGGGATCGTTACGTCCTACAAACCATGCTGCAAGAGTACCGCCAACCATAGCCATCAGTGAGTTTAAGGCGACTAATCCGCTGATCTTATCAATCGTTTGCGCACTCATGACATTAAATCCAAACCATCCGACCGTCAGAATCCAAGCGCCCAAAGCTAAAAATGGAATGCTTGAGGGTGGATGTGCTGCAATTTGACCCTCTTTCGAATATCGCCCACGTCGCGCACCCAACAACAAGATCGCTGGCAATGCCAACCAGCCGCCTACCGCGTGAACTACGATTGAGCCAGCAAAATCGTGAAATTCATCACCGGTAACATCCTTAATCCAACCCTGAATTCCATAATGCTGATTCCATGTAATGCCCTCAAAAAATGGGTATACAAAACCAACAATCACAAAGGTAGCAATTAATTGTGGATTAAATTTTGCACGCTCTGCGATTCCTCCAGAGATAATGGCCGGAATTGCGGCCGCAAATGTCATTAAGAAGAAAAATTTAACGAGATCAAAACCACTTTTCTGAGCGAGCACTTCAGCACTGGAGAAAAAATGAACACCATAAGCGATGCTGTACCCAATGAAGAAATACGCAATCGTAGATACTGAAAAATCCACCAAAATCTTAATCAGGGCATTGACTTGATTTTTCTTACGAACGGTTCCGAGTTCTAAAAATGCAAAACCCGCATGCATTGCCAGGACCATGATTGCCCCAAGCAAAATAAAAAGGGTATCCACCCCTGATTTAATTGCATCCATTGATTACCCCTATTTTTATAAATTAATTTTCAGTATTATGGTTATAAATGGGGCATTAAATTCCTGATTTTGCACCTTGGTGGTGCATATTTTTTATAAGGTTTGGTTATGAAAAAAATTGTTTTTGGCTTTGGTATTGGTTTTGTACTGCTCAGTACACCGATCGCTGCTCAAGATAAGGCGCTGAGTACTCAAGAGCTTGTTAAGTATTGTCAATTGCCCGCCAGTTCTGAGTACCGATCGTTTTGCGTAGGTTATTCAACGGCTATTTATGACACCTATTTGGTGACACGTCACCCAACCAACGCCAAGCCTTTTATTTGTCTGAAACAACCCGCCCCTCCTGTGGATAGTGTAATCGCGGATTACGTCAATTGGGCTAAGCAAAATCAGCAATACAACAATACACCTGCGGCAGATAGCGCACTACGTTATCTTGCTAGTCGCTTTCCTTGTGGCAAATAATTACTTCATTTAAGAGAACTTGATCATGAAAAAATCACTTCCCATTATTCTTAGTTCTGCATTACTAATCAGTGGTTGCTCCAATATGGATACTACCCAGCAGCGTACTTTATCGGGTGGTGCAATTGGCGCAACAGCGGGTGCAGTCGGCGCAGCGATTTTTCACAGCAACCCCATTTGGGGTGCGGTTGGAGGTGCAGCAGTTGGTGCAGCCTCTGGCTATGTGTATGACATGTACGAGAAAGACAAGCAAGCCCAATACAACAAAGGCTATCAAGCCGGTAAAGCAAGCTCTACCAACTCGAATAGCTCCTCATCGGGCTCAAAGTAATTCAGTATTAATTTCAATCGTGCCAATAAGTGCCTTGTGAACAGGGCATTTATTAGCAATCTCAAGCAATCGCTCTGATTGCTCTGCATCAGTGATACCTACCAGCTTAATCGAGCGCTTGAATTTCTCGATTTCGTTTTCTCGCTCGATATCTACTGTCACAATTGCATCTTGTAGATCCCATGATTTTCTGTTGGCGTACATTTTGAGGGTCATGCCTGTGCAGGCAGCTAAGGCAGCCCCCAAATACTCATGAGGCGATGGTCCTGCAGAATCACCGCCCTTGTCTTTTGCAACATCCGAGACAAAATGATCATTACCTACCTCTAGAGCCTGCTGAAAATGACCATTACCAAATCGAGATACTACTGCTCTCATACCCAATCCTTTATGCCAATAGCATTTGATTAATACGTTTTACGAATCCAGCAGGATCCTGTAACTGACCCCCTTCTGCAAGCAATGCTTGATCAAATAAAATCGTTGCCCAATCGTCAAATTGCTTATCCTCGTATTTTAGTTTGAGAACTAGCGGGTGCTGTGGATTGATTTCTAAAATCGGTTTGCTATCCGGGGCTTGCTGGCCTGCTGCCTTGAGCATCCGCAACAGATTTGCGGATAGCTCATGCTCATCGGCAACCAAACACGCTGGCGAATCCGTCAAACGTAATGTGACACGCACATCCTTCACCCTACCATCAAGTGATTTTTTCATGCGCTCGATCAAGTCCTTGTACTGCTCTTCGGTTTCCTTTTGTTCCTTTTTCTCAGCCTCATCGGCCAATGCGCCAAGATCAAGCCCACCTTTTGCAACGGATACCAGGGTCTTCCCGTCAAACTCATGGAAATAAGACAGCATCCACTCATCGACTCGATCGGATAGCAATAGAACCTCAACGCCTTTTTTCTTAAAGATCTCTAGGTGGGGGCTGTTCTTGGCAGCGGTATAGGATTCTCCGGTGACGTAGTAAATCTTGTCCTGCCCTTCTTTCATGCGACTGACGTAATCGGTAAGCGCAACCGTCTGCTCGGCAGAATCGGTATGCGTGCTGGCAAAGCGTGCTAATTTTGCAATCCGCTCTTGATTGCCAACATCTTCTCCAATCCCCTCCTTGAGGACTTGACCAAACTCTTGCCAAAACTGGGCATACTGCTCTTTTTTGGCAGCATCCTCACTATTAGCCAACTCCTCAAGCATGGTTAAAACTCGCTTGGTTGAGCTCTCACGGATGCTTTTAACATCGCGCGATTCTTGTAAGATTTCGCGAGAGACATTGAGTGGTAAATCTGAGGAATCAATCACGCCCGTGACAAAGCGAAGATACATGGGCATTAGCTGTTCAGCATCGTCCATGATAAAGACACGTTTGACATAGAGCTTGATGCCATTACGCTTATTGCGATCCCATAGATCAAAGTTGGCCTTCTTGGGAATAAATAAGAGTTGAGTGAACTCACTGCGCCCCTCAACCCGATTATGCGAATAGGTTAAAGGGTCTTCAAAGTCATGGGATATATGTTTGTAGAACTCCTTGTACTGCTCATCTGTAATTTCTGACTTTGGTCTAGCCCATAAGGCGGTTGCTTGATTGATGGTTTCAAACTCATCTTTTGTAACCTGCTCTTTCTTTTCTTCGTCCCATTCCTCCTTGTGCATCTGGATTGGCAAAGAAATGTGATCCGAGTATTTACGAATGATGGATTTCAATTTCCAAGAAGACAGTAACTCGTCTTCGCCCTCGCGTAAGTGCAAGGTGATCGAGGTACCACGCTCAGGACGATTGATCGTTTCTATCGTGAACTCTCCAGCGCCCTGGGACTCCCAACGCACACCTTCGGATGCAGGTAAGCCGGCACGTCGTGTTTCCACGATGATGTTGTCAGCCACAATAAATGCTGAATAGAAGCCAACACCAAACTGACCAATCAGGGCAGCATCCTTTTGCTGATCACCCGAGAGTTTTGTAAAAAACTCTTTCGTGCCTGAACGGGCAATGGTTCCGAGATTAGCGATTACCTCATCCCGACTCATCCCAATCCCGTTATCACTGATGGTGATGGTTCTGGCTTCTTTGTTGAAGCTAATTTTGATCTTTAGCTCTGGATCGGTCTCATACCAATCATGATGGGTCATCGCCTCAAACCGCAACTTATCAGCGGCATCTGAAGCATTTGAAATGAGCTCTCGCAAAAAGATTTCCTTGTTGGAATACAAGGAATGGATCATTAACTGCAAAAGTTGTTTTACTTCGGCCTGAAAGCCAAGGGTTTCTTTTACTGTACTCATCAATAAGTCCTTTTTAGATCTTTTTTGAACTTTTTATATGTTGGGGCATCTTGATCGATTTCAAGGGCCCGAACGCCTTCTAGAATCGCCTACAATGGGATCCTTGCCCCCAGTTATAAACCTGAGATCGGCGTATGAAAAAGCTTTATATCAAAACATTTGGCTGCCAAATGAATGAGTATGATTCGGACAAAATGGCCGACGTCCTTCATTCTGCTCAAGGCATGGACCAAACGGATCATATTGAAGATGCTGATGTCATCTTGCTCAATACCTGTTCCATCCGAGAAAAAGCCCAAGAAAAGGTGTTCTCTGACCTAGGCCGCCTACGGGAGTTAAAGCAGTTAAAGCCCGACCTTTTAATTGGGGTAGGCGGCTGCGTTGCCAGCCAAGAAGGCAAACAGATCATTAATCGAGCACCGCATGTGGATTTTGTCTTTGGCCCACAAACCCTGCACCGTTTACCAAAATTAATTGACCAGCGACTTGCCACTGGACAATCGCAAGTGGATATCTCGTTTCCAGAGATTGAGAAGTTTGATCATCTCCCCCGCTCACGTCAGACCAAAGGTTCCGCCTTCGTCTCCATCATGGAAGGCTGCTCGAAGTACTGCAGCTATTGCGTGGTGCCATATACACGCGGTGAAGAGGTGTCTCGTCCCTTTGAGGATGTACTCACTGAAATCGTGGGCCTGACTGAACAGGGTGTAAAGGAGATCACTCTATTGGGGCAAAACGTCAATGCCTATCGTGGTCTCATGGGTCAAACTTCTGAGATTGCTGATTTTGCCCTGCTCCTCGAATACATGTCAGAGATCCCGGGGCTAGAACGCATTCGGTTTACCACCAGTCACCCCAAAGAATTTACCCAACGCCTCATTGACGTTTATGACCGCGTCCCACAGTTAGTCAGTCATTTACACCTTCCCGTGCAACATGCATCGGACAAGATTTTGTCGGCTATGAAACGGGGCTATACGAGCTTGGAGTTCAAAAGCATTATTCGTAAAATGCGCTCCGTTCGTCCCAATCTCTCGCTCTCGAGTGACTTCATCGTAGGCTTTCCCGGGGAAACCGAAGCTGATTTTGAGAAGCTAATGGATATGGTGACTGAACTACAGTTTGATAACAGTTATTCATTTATTTTCAGTCCTCGGCCCGGTACTCCTGCAGCTAATTTAGAAGACGACACGCCCTACGAAGTCAAGTTAAAGCGCTTACAGCATTTGATTGCGCAAATTGATTCTCAAGCGCTTACGGTCAGCCAAGCAATGCTAGGCAATCATGAACGAGTCCTGATTGAAGGCTTAACTCGTGATAACGCGCATCTAATGGGGCGTACCGAGAACAATCGCGTAGTTAATATCGTCATCCCAAAGAGTGATTCTGATCAAAGCGCAGTCGAGCAATGGATTGGACAGATGCTTGACGTTAAAGTGAGCGAGGTTCTAAAGCATACCCTACGTGGTGAAATTGTTCATTCTTTAGTCTAATTGTTTAATGAGCCGAACCCTTAACCTTGATCTTCAGTTTGCTACATCAGCCTTGCAAAACCAGGTTTTGAGGATTGCGAGTTTGGCGCAAATTCGAAAATGGGCTGGAGCCTGTTTTCAAAGTAAGGCAATGCTCACGATTCGGTTTGTGAATCAAGCCGAGGCCCATGATCTCAATCTATTTTTTCGGGGCTTTGATAAGCCCACCAATGTCCTCACTTTTTCCTATCCAACACAGGGGAAATCGATTGAAGCAGACATAGTTTTATGTTTACCAATTCTGCGCGCTGAAGCCAAAGAACAGCAAAAGTCGCTCGTGGCACACCTCGCCCATCTTTTGATTCATGGCTGCTTGCATGCCAAAGGCTACGACCATTTAAAACCAAAGGATGCCAAACAAATGGAAGCGCTTGAAATCAATATCTTGCAATCACTTGGCTTTGCAAACCCTTACTAAAAATGATTCGTTTGCTGGACTGTCATCAAAATGTTTTATGCTGTCTGTTAATTTATGTCAAATAGCCTGATTGATCGCCTAAGCGCGTTTTTTTCTAACCAATCCTCTGATCCCAAAGCGCAGCGTAAAGAGCTGATTGAGACTCTTCGTGAAGCCCAAGCAGATGGGCTCATGGATGCTGATGCGCTTTCGATGATCGAGGGGGTGTTTCAGGTTGGCGAATTATCTGCTCGCGATATATTGCTACCTCGCGCCCAAATTGACTGGATTGACATCAATGCTCCCTTGTCACAAATCATTGCGGATGTGGTCAAAACTGGCCACTCGCGCTTCCCAGTCTATGAAGGCAATCGAGATCAAGTCATCGGCATTCTGCTAGCAAAAGATCTTTTACGCCATTTCACTGAAAAAGATTTTCAGGTTCGAGACTGGCTGCGACCGGCTGTTTTTATTCCTGAGTCAAAACGCTTAAGCGTCTTGCTCAAAGACTTTCGCAATAACCGCAATCATTTAGCCATTGTGGTTGACGAATACAGTGGCGTGGCTGGCATGATCACCATTGAAGATGTGATTGAGCAAATTGTTGGTGATATTGAAGATGAGCATGACATCGATGAGGACGCCGACAATATCACCGTCTTAAAAAATGGTGATTATCGAATCAAAGGCATGACCGAGCTTGAGCAGCTTAATGAAGAGCTAAAGACGGACTTTTCAGCAGAAGATGTAGAGACCGTGGCTGGGCTAGTGATTCAACATTTGGGTCGGGTACCAAAATTTGGTGAGCGGGTTCGCATGAATGGTTTTGAATTCGAGGTCCAACGTGCCGATCCCCGTCAGGTCCATATTCTTCTAATGCGTCGCATTGCAACCCCCAACGTTTCTGCCACCGATTCTTAATTGCAAAGTAGTCGTCTTCAGGCCAATCCCATTATTTATAGCGCCTTACTTGTTTTTTTAGGGGTTCTCTTAGCGATCGCGAGTGAGCTTCCCTTTAGTGGCTATATTCAAATAGTCTTATTTGCTTATACTTTATACATCCTAAATCGGAGCAACGAGGCTAAATCCAGTCATGCATTTCGGGATGGATTCTTAGTCGGTCTTGGTTATTTTGTAATCGCCCTTTGGTGGATTTTTATTAGCCTGCACGATGTCGGCGGAATGGCAATCTGGTTATCAAGCCTTGCTGTTTTCGCCCTAGCCAGTCTAATGGCGGTCTATTATGGGTTAGCCAATCTGATTGCAAAGCAAGTCAATGATTCTGCGTGGCGATCCCTTGCGATTCCTGCGGCATGGGTACTAAGCGAATATTTACGAGGTCAGATTTTTACTGGATTTCCATGGATGGGATTTGCAGAGTCACAAGTGAATGGCCCCTTTGCAAATATCGCACCGTACTTAGGTGGACTAGCTTGTACCTTTTTATTTATCTGGGCCGCCTTGCAATTGAGCCGGTCCCGACCACGAAATATCGCTGGCGTAATTGGAATGATTGCACTTGTTCAGATCCTGGGGGTCTGGTCATTTACCAGCCCCAAAGACTCACCCATCTCGGTACGCCTAATTCAGGGGAACTTTGAACAAAGCCTCAAATTTAATCCCGCTGAAATCCTGAAACAAATCCATTTTTATCGGGATCAAATCATTAAAGCTCCAGCCGATTTGATCATTGTCCCTGAAACTGCATTTCCTTGGCCCGAACCAGACATTCCCGATCAATCGATTGAACGCATTCAAGCGTTTGTGAATGAGACAGATAGTCATGTATTACTCGGCTTAATTGGCAAAATTACCAAAGGCGATACTGCGGTTCAGTATTCCAACCGGGTCAGTGGCTTTTCTAACCAACAGCCTATCTACCACTACGATAAACATCACTTGGTTCCGTTTGGCGAATTTATTCCTCCAGGTTTTCAGTGGTTTGTGGATTCATTTAAAGTGCCGATGAGTGACTTTGCCAGAGGATCAATTGATCAGGCGCCATTTTTGATTCGCCCCCGCTCTAATCCAGATCGCCCACTTTATGCGGCTATCTCAATTTGCTACGAAGATATTTTTGGCAACGAAATCGCCACCCGAATTCGTAATAGTAGAGAACCAGTTAATCTTTTAGTGAATGTTACGAACTTGGCTTGGTTTGGCCAATCGCAAGCCCCCATGCAGCAATTACGCCTCTCCCAATTACGCTCTCTCGAAACTGGCTTACCCAGTTTACGTGCCACTAATACTGGGATCACTGCGGTGATTGATCAGCGCGGACGAGTCGTGGCAGACCTTCCGCAATTCGTGCAGGGCGAGCTTGAGTTGCGTGTACAAGCCTTCGACGGACGCACGCCTTATGTGATCTGGGGCAATTGGCCGATTTTGATCTGGGTACTTTTTGCCTTGGGAATTGGCTATTGGTGGAGAACACGACGGAACTGATTTTTTAACGAGTCCTTGGTTTGCCGAGTAAAATCAAGGTCTTATCTAAAAAATTATTGTGTCGCATGCTAACGTTTCAACAAATTATTCTCAAACTTCAAGATTATTGGGACCAACAGGGTTGTGCGTTGTTGCAACCCATCGATCTTGAGGTGGGGGCCGGCACCTCGCATACAGCCACTTTTTTGCGAGCCATTGGTCCTGAACCATGGAAAGCGGCTTATGTTCAACCCTCACGCCGTCCGAAGGATGGTCGTTATGGTGAAAACCCAAATCGCTTGCAACACTACTACCAGTACCAAGTTGTTTTAAAACCAGCACCTGCCAACATCTTGGATTTATATCTAGGCTCTTTAAAGGCTTTGGGGCTTGATCTGAAGCAAAACGACATCCGTTTCGTGGAAGACGACTGGGAGAACCCAACTTTAGGGGCATGGGGTCTTGGCTGGGAAGTTTGGCTCAATGGGATGGAAGTGACTCAATTTACCTATTTTCAGCAAGTGGGTGGCTTAGATTGCAAACCCGTATTGGGTGAGATTACTTATGGAATTGAACGCTTAGCGATGTACTTGCAAAATTGCTCCAATGTGTTTGATCTCGTCTGGACAGACGGCGTGACCTATGGTGATGTTTATCACCAAAATGAAGTGGAACAGTCGCGCTATAACTTTGAGCACTCCAATACAGACTTCCTGTTCGCAAACTTTAATCATTACGAAAGTGAAGCGAAGCGCCTAATGGAGCAAGCGCTTGCACTACCTGCATATGAAATGGTTTTAAAAGCAGCCCATACATTCAATCTTCTTGATGCGCGTGGGGCGATTTCGGTCACGGAGCGAGCTGCATACATCGGTCGTATTCGTAATCTGTCGCGCTTAGTCGCTCAAGCGTATTACGAATCACGCGAACAACTGGGATTTCCCATGTTGCAAACTAAAGCGCACTAAGGCATTAATTTCCATATGAACCGTCTTCCCTTACTGCTCGAGCTATTTACTGAAGAGCTTCCCCCAAAATCACTCAAGCGTTTAGGCGAATCTCTTTCGCAATCGGTCTATGAAAGTTTAAAGAAAGCGCAGTTGCTAAGCTCCAGTAGCACCTGTCAGTCATTTGCCAGTCCTAGACGTTTAGCAGTTCTGATTAGCGATGTTTTGGATCAAGCGCCCGATTATCCGGTGCGTGAGAAACTCTTGCCACTCTCAATTGCCTTCGATGCACAAGGTAAACCCAGTCAAGCCCTGACAAAAAAATTGGCAGGCTTGGGTCACCCCGATACTCCACTGGACCAATTGGAACGTAGCGGTGAAGGTAAAAATGAGGCGCTTTATTTAAATACGATTGCCTCGGGCGCCCGTCTAGAATCAGCGTTGCAATTGGCTCTAACAGACGCAATCGACCAATTACCAATCGCAAAGATGATGCATTACCAGATCGAAGCGCGATCAGGTGCCATTGAAGAAGTCCAATTTGCGAGACCCGTGCACCGCATCATCGCACTACACGGTTCGAAGACGCTTATGCTTCATGCCTTAGGAATTGATGCAAGCAACCAAACCGAAGGGCATCGTTTCTTATCGTCTGAAATCATTACCATTGGTGATGCGCAGCAATACGAGCCCCAACTTGAGGCCGCAAAAGTAATCCCGTCATTTGCCAAACGCCGCGCTTACATTGAATCTGAATTACAAAAGGCTGCCAAGGGCTTGCGGGTTTTGATGCCAGATGCTCTTTTGGATGAGGTCACCGCCTTGGTAGAGTATCCGGCGATCTATACCTGCGAGTTTGATTCTGAGTTTTTAGAAGTTCCTCAGGAATGCTTGATTCTGACGATGCAAACCAATCAGAAATACTTTGCCTTAACCAACCAAGATGGCAAACTCAGCAATCGCTTCCTCATCGTCTCAAACATCCAAACGGATCAACCAAAGTCAATTATTTCTGGGAATGAGCGTGTTATTCGTCCCCGCTTAGCTGATGCCCGCTTCTTTTATATTCAAGATCAAAAACGTACCCTAGAATCGCGCATTCCTGATTTAGCCAAGGTGATTTATCACAATCAGTTAGGAAATCAGCTCCAACGCTCAGAACGAGTCCGAGCATTAGCCAGTGAAATCGCCAGCAGCTTAAATCAAGTTGGGTTTGAGCTTAACCCTCAAGAGGTTGACCGTGCTGCACAGCTTGCTAAAGCTGATCTATTAACGGATATGGTTGGCGAGTTCCCTGAACTACAAGGGGTCATGGGGCGCTACTATGCCTTAGCGAATCATGAAGCACCGGATGTCGCTGCCGCGTGCTACGAACACTATCTTCCTCGATTTGCTGGTGATTCCCTACCGCAAACCTTCGTGGGAACCGTTTTGGCGATCGCCGATAAATTAGAGACTGTTATTGGGATTTGGGGTGTCGGTCTTGCTCCCACAGGCGATAAGGACCCCTATGCACTCCGACGTCACGCCTTGGGGATTTGCCGTTTGCTATTGGAAAAAAATTTACCACTCAATCTCAAGCAACTGATTGGGCTTGCGAAGCAGCAGTTTTCAAATCTGGCTTTAAAGGTCGAAATTGATGAAGAAGTTATCTATCAGTTTATTCTGGATCGATTAAAAGCATATTTAAAAGATCAAGTCGTTGCTGGGGCGACATTTAGCCCCTTAGAGATTGATGCGGTACTGAGTACCCATCCTCAAAAACTCAATGATCTCATTGCACGTTTACTGGCCATTCGGAGTTTCAATCAATTGCCGCAAGCAGCCGCACTCGCTGGGGCCAATAAGCGAATTAGTAATATTCTGAAAAAGGTCGAGGGTAAACTGAATGTGGAGATCAACCCAAGTTTGCTAACCATTGCAGCAGAAAAGAATTTATATACGGCTCTTACTCAATTACAACCGCGCCTTGATCAAAAACTTCAGGCTCAACAATTAATTGATCTATTACAAGATCTGGTCTCACTCAGTGAGCCAGTCGATCAATTCTTTGCAGATGTCATGGTGATGGATGAAAACATCGAGCTTCGAAATAATCGTCTTGCCCTACTGCAACGCCTCCACCAACAAATGAATTTAGTCGCCGATATTGGCAAGCTTGCATGACCGTTAAAGTTGATAAGCTCATTATTTTGGATCGTGATGGGGTGATTAATCAAGATCGCGATGATTATGTCAAATCATGCGAGGAGTGGATCCCGATTCCCAATAGCCTAGAGGCAATCGCGCTACTCTCTCAGGCGGGCTATACCCTGACCATTGCCACCAACCAGTCGGGCATCGCCCGTGGGTATTACAGCCTCAATGAGTTACATGCGATGCATCAGAAGATGATGGATTTGCTCAAACCACTGAGCGGCAGGATTGATAGCATTTTCTTTTGCCCCCACACCGATGCCGATCAATGCGATTGTCGCAAGCCTAAACCGGGCTTAATGCAGCAAATTGCAAACCGTTATTTAAAAAGTCCTGAAAACCCTGCTTTGCCATTAAGCAATGTTCCTATCGTGGGCGATTCACTGCGCGACCTATTGGCTGGAACAGCCCTTGGTGCCAGTCCGCACTTGGTCCTAACAGGAAAAGGCCGGGGTGTTACCAGATCTGAATTACCTAGCAATACCAGGGTCCATGCGGATTTGATGGGTTTTGCACAATCGATCTTAGCTCACTCATGATTTGGCTTCGTTCTATCCTTTTTTTTATTAGTCTTGTAATGTACACGCCGTTGTATGCGGTTTTTTGCTTAATAACATTTCCGTTTCTAAACGAACATACTCGTTATCGCATCATTCAGTTCTGGGGTCGAAGTATTATCTTTTTTCTGCAAGTCTTTTGCGGGGTTCGGTTTGAAGTTCTAGGAAAAGAAAACATTCAGGCAGTGATAGATCAGCCTGTGGTGATTCTTAGTAAGCATCAATCGGCTTGGGAAACTATTGCGTTTTTGCAGATCTTTCCGAAAGATCTCTGCTATGTTTTTAAACGTGAGCTACTATGGATTCCTTTTTTTGGTTGGGTGATTGGCTTACTGAACATGATTCATATCAATCGCTCTGATGCGGGTGGCTCCGCAATATCAGTTACCAATCAAGGTAAGGAGCGTTTGAAAGCAGGCAAATGGATGATTTTGTTTCCAGAGGGCACCCGAACACCCGTTGGATCCCATAAGCCCTATCGAAAAGGCGGGGCCCGCTTAGCTGGACTCACGGGAGCAACTATATTACCGGTCGCCCATAACGCCGGTCGCTGCTGGCCACGAAATAGTTTTTTGAAGTACCCTGGTCTCATTACAGTCTCGATTGGACAGTCAATCCCCTCCCAAGGAAAATCTGGGGATCAATTACACGAGGCTGTGGAAACGTGGATCGAGGGTGAAATGCGACGAATTGACCCAGCGGCTTATCAAGCCAAATAATTATTTTTCTGACAGCATCAACGCCCACTGAATATAACGCTCCACTGAAATATCTTGGGCACGTGCTTTTAATTCCGTATCGGTCAGATTTAATTGCTCAGAAACACTCTGTAAATTACTGCGTAGCATTTTGCGACGCTGAGAAAAAGCCAATGCCACAATCTGACTGAGCGCATCCCATTGGGCTGATGTTAAAGAAAAATTGGCTCTAGGAATCATCCGAATCACTGCAGAGTCTACTTTGGGTTGTGGCTCAAACGCAGTCGGCGGCACATCCATTAAATAATCGACGTGGTACCTTGCTTGCAGCATGACCGACAAGCGGCTGTACTCCGAATCGCCCGCTGGTGCAGTAATGCGTTCTACAACCTCAGCCTGTAACATAAAGATTTGTTCATCGACCCAAGGGGCCGCTGCAATCAGATGGAATAGCAACGGCGATGAAATGTTATATGGTAGGTTACCAATCAAGGCGCAGCGCTCTTTTGATAGCTTGGCTTGCTTAGCCCAGCTAGCAAAATCAAATTGAAGAGCATCTCCTTCGTGAATGATCAGGCCGTCCAACTGCTCTCGCTGTTTTGCTTCTTGCCACGTATGAACAATGTCACGATCGATTTCAAGAACCTCGAGCTTTTCAAGGCGCTCAAGTAAAGGTCGGGTTAGGGCGCCTAATCCTGGACCAATTTCAAGAACGTGCATACCGGGCGTTGGATTTACGGCATTCACAATCGCAGCAATCACTCCCTGATCCATCAGGAAGTTTTGACCAAAGCGCTTACGTGCTCGATGCATCGTGCTTCAATTTCGTTAGTGCCAACTCTCTTGCGAGGCATAGAGCAGCAAACATGCTGCGCCAATCTGCCCTACCCTGCCCAGCAATATCGAGGGCTGTGCCATGGTCAACGGAAGTGCGGATGTATGAGAGGCCCAAGGTCACATTCACTCCCTCCGTAAAACTTGCAAACTTAAAGGGGGCTAAACCTTGATCATGGTACATCGCTAAGACTGCATCAAAGAAACGTAAGCGGTCAGCATGAAATAAGGTATCAGCCGGATACGGTCCAGAAGCCAGGATCGCTTCATGTTTAGCAGCCTCAATCACAGGAATAATCACTTCATGTTCCTCGCAACCAAGATGACCATCCTCTCCAGCGTGGGGATTTAAGCCAGTCACCGCAATGCGAGGCTTTGCTATCCCAAAGCGCGCCTGTAAATCCGCTTGCATGATTCTCAGAGTATTTAATAAAGACTCAAACTGAATAGCACCAGAAACCTGACTAATAGGCAAATGGGTGGTGGCCAGAGCGACTCGCAAGGGGATTGCTTGCCCTTTGTCACTAAGTGCCCGGGGGATTTCGCCGCACAACATCATGACGACCTGGTGCTGCTGATCAAGGTCAGCTAAAAACTCGGTATGCCCTGTAAATGGCGACTGCGGTGTATCCAAAATACTTTTTTGGACCGGGGCAGTAATCAATGCATGATGTTGACCAACTCGACATGAATCGCTAGCTGCCCGAATCAAAGAAAGTACGTACTGCGCATTGGCTGAATTAAGAACACCAGATTTTGGTGGGTGATTTAGAGGGATATGCGAAATTTGGATTTGGGGTGGCAATGCCTCGTTTGCAAATAACTGCTGATCACCAAATAAGCTGACTTCCACATCTGCATAAGCTGCTACAAAAGCTTTAGCAGCCGCTAATGCAACTTCAGGGCCAATACCGGCGGGCTCCCCAGTGCTCAGTGCGAGCTTAACGGACTTGCTCATCCAGATTCAAAATCTTGACAGTCGCCGTATCGCGCAATTGGCGCAACCAGTCTTGGTAAGCTTGCTCGAACTTACGCTCTCGAATGGCGGCTCGAGCAAACTCGCGTTGCTTCTCAACTGTTAATTGCGCATCGCGGCGCTCTAGCACTTGAATTAAATGCCAACCAAATTCGGTTTTGACTGGATCACTTACTTCACCGATTTGTAAACGATTCATGGCAATCTCGAATGGGGGTACTAATTCGCCAGGACCCATCCAACCCAATATACCGCCGTTCTGAGCTGAGCCATCCTCCGAGAATTTCTTTGCTAAAGACTCAAAGTCAGCCGTCTTGGCACGAATCTGATCACGATAGCCTTGTAGGCGTCGCTCAACATCGGCGTCTTGCAATCCTTGACGATGACGAATCAAGATATGCCGCGCTAGTGTTTGCGTAACAATCATATTCTGCGGAGTGAGATCCGCCGAATTGGCATTACTGGTCGCTGCGCGCGCTCCAGTACCACTGGCGCGTCGATCCATTACTTTTAAAACATGAAAGCCGGCTGGGCTTCGAACCACCGATGGTGCTACCTGGCCAGGACCAAGATTGCGCACCACCTCAACAAAGATTTGAGGTAAGCGATCCTGGGTTCGATAACCAAGATCCTGAAACTTAATACGAGAGTTTTCTTTATTAGCTTGCGCGCCCAATTGCATAAAATCAGCGTCACCACGCGCTTCTTTTAATATGGCTTCGGCGCGCTTTCTGGCCTCAGCTTGAGCACTGGGACCAGCCCCCTCTTCGACCGGGATAAAAATTTGAGCAACCGCGATCTCTTCGGGACCCGAGCCTGCTGCATCAGGCTCTGCCCCACGACGCTGCATTTGCTCAATAATAAAGTTATCGATTTCAGCATCGGAGATCTTAATTTGTGAGTCAACCTCTCGCTCTCGTAAACGCGCTTTTAGAACATCTTCACGCAATAACTCACGATAGCGCTGAAAACTCATGCCTGATTTAGTGACCGTCTCCCGAAATTCATTGAAGGTCAACTTATTCCGAGTTGCAATATCTTCAATAATCTTATTAAGCTCTTTATCGTTAACGGCCAAACCAGTTTGCTCCGCTTCTTGAATTTGAATCTTCTCTAAGATCAAGTTTTCAAGAACTTGCTTACGCAGCTCATCACCCTCTGGCAGTTTTTTTCCTCCGGCTGGTGCTTGCTTTTGAATCGAAGCAATCCGATCATCAATTTCTTTACGTGTAACAACCCCGGTGTTCACAACTGCTACCACGCCATCAATGTTGATGATCTTTGGCTCATTGGCAGAAGGATTATTTTGTGCACCTAATGGCTGACTAAACAGCACGCCCAAGAATCCAAATGCCATCAAATAACGAAGCACGGTGAACTTTTGGAATGAATCACGACACAAAATCATTATTGATAGTTTTCGTAGGGTGAAGGTGGCAAAGGCTTAGCTACCGGCTGGTATCCAGGAACGTTTAGGCGCATCACATCGACTGGGTTATTTCCAACACTAGCAAAACCTCTAAATTCTAATTGAAAAAGGACTTGGGTAGTGGTGATCTGGGAGGTGTTACGGGCTTGAGAGTAGGCAAAACGAGCGGTCCAACAATCTTCGTCGTACTGCAATCCCACCAATGTGTTTAAGGTCTTTGCTGTTAAGGCATCGTATCCCCATCGACCCAGTAAACGGTATTTTTTAAATATTGGCCACTCGCCAAATGCATTGTATTGATCAGTCTGAGTAACCCCCGAGTTTGTTCCATCGGTTGGCGGATTCCAAACATTACGGTATGCAAAATTGAGGCTGCGTCCCGGAGTTGGTCGCCATCCAGCACCCACACTACTTTGCACAAAGCGGTTAAGTTGCGTGTTGTACTGTCCAAACAAATCGACGTTAAAGTTCCCGAGTAAACGGATCGTACTGGCACCCAGTGTATCGGAGTATCGCGTGGGATTTTGGATCGTGCCATTTAAACCCACTCGTTGACCTGTGAAGTCTTGGCGTTGTGCCAACGTTACTGTAGCTCGCTCTGCGCCAGTATTTGTTTCTAAAACACGGCTGGTCAATCCCATGGTTAATTTATTGTTATCCGCGACTCGGTCATTACCCACGAAGGTGTTCTCACTAAATATTTGAGTAATACCAAATCCCGCATCCGCAGTATCAAATAGTGGGGTCTGTGCCTGACTCTGGAATGGGGTGTATACATAAAAGGCTCGTGGTTCCATGGTCACAATCATGTCGCGCCCAAAGAAGCCTTTCATTTCGGTTGCATCACGCTCAAACGCCAAACCTGAATCCAAGCTAAAGGTTGGCAAAGCAAATCCTTGAATGGGTTGATTTAACGATTGATTAATCGAAGTCGATGGACTATTTGTAAGTACGCCAGAATATTGATTGGCCTGAAAACTAAGTTTTGGCTTTAAGTAATAGCCAGGGGTAATTTGGGGCATGGCAATACTGCCCCGGATAACGGTTCGATCGGCTTGACTAAATGATCCTCCCTGCGGCATTCCGGAGGCCGGCGCATACAAATTATTGGTGTTGTATGAAAAGCGAGTGAAATCCGCGCCGAATGTAATGTCGGGAGTTCGATTGAATCCACCCGAGAATGATCCAGGGGTGCCCAAGGCACGCTGATTTCGATAATTGGCGGTAACTTGGGGCAGGATATTGTAGGGAGAAGTAACCGGTGATGTTGGGTCTGGCTGCAAGGTCTGAAAGGTCAGTGCTCGCGCTGTGAAATTCCAGTTTTTAATTCCGCCATAATTGGTACCCACCTCTTGCCGAAACTGATTCGTAACTGCGCCGCCAATACCATACGAGAAATCAATCGGATATAAGTTATCCGAAACCTTACTGACATTTGCGTAACCATTCCACGCTCGGCCTAACATTTGTCGCTGTTGCCAATCGTACTTCCAGCGATCGCGTCCTAAAATTTTGTCGTAGTTCATGAACTGACCACTAAGCGTTCCTGAATACTTTGGATCAATGTAACGAAAATCTCCACCAAGCATAGTCCCGCGGTGGTTCATGAACCGAGGTGTAACGGTAAGATCGCGATTGGGTGCAATATTGACGTAATAGGGCTGGGCAATATCTAGGCCATTGTTCGAGTTATAGCCAATCACTGGCGCTAATAATCCGGAGCGACGTTGATTTGACGTAGGCAAACTAAAGTAAGGTGCATACGCAATTGGCACATCAAAAAAACGCATTACACCATTACGACCCGTCATTTGCTTTTGTTCTTGATCAACCTCAATCTGACTGGCCGTGAAATACCAATCTAAATTCTCTGGACTGCAAGTCGTGTAGGTGGCCTTATCGAAGACAAAGACGTCCGCCGACTCAATCGTCAGCTTATTCGCTTGACCGCGCCCGCGCACATCCCGAAGCTCATACTTCGGTTTATCCATCTCGCCTTCGCGTGCATCGACCTTAAAGCGTGCACGTGGTCCTGAGAACTGAGTCGTCCCCTTAATTAATTCAACATTACCAATTAAATTTGCAATATCAGTATCAGGGTCATAATTAATTTCATCAGCCTTAATGACGGTGTCGTTCCGACGAATTTGAGCACGCCCCTTCAAGTTCATTTGACGATCAACCACACCATCAATTTCATCGCTAAAGGAGAAGGTCAAGGCCTCACTATCTGGAATCGGTTTGCCAACCCGTAATTGATCATCTAACTTTAAAACGGTTACTTCGGCACGGCTAGGAACTAAAGTTGTGGTTGGGAGGGATCCAACTGGCAGTGGTCGAGGCGGCTCACCAATCGGGATTGGGGCTTGCTTTTGTAACTCTTGTTGAGTCTGGTTTTGTTGTGGCGATGGTAGTAATGGTGAAATGGCATTAACAACTGGGCCCAAGTTTTGGGCCATCAGCGGCATGGCTAGAATTAAAGGGGCGAGCAATAACCCCCGGCCCAGGATCACGAACGGGGTCTTTAAAGATGCGAGATAGGCGCTGATGCCGGCGCGAAGGCGATAATGACTCATGGATCCTGACAGCCTTATTATACGAATCGATCATGCCTGACAATCGCTTAATTCAAATGAATCAATGGCTTGATAGCCAAGTAGGCCGCTGGGGGCTAGAGACTGCCAGCTTGGCCCCTGCTTCCTCAGATGCGAGCTTTCGGCGCTACTTCCGAATTGCTAGCTCTCACCCACAATATCCCAGCCTGATTGTGATGGATGCCCC
>JBBAQJ010000001.1:45022-55388 GCA_040400365.1 Polynucleobacter sp.
AAAATAATCTTGCCCAATCGCAGGTATATGTCCATCGCGATTTTCATTCGCGCAATTTAATGTATTGCTCACCCAATAATCCCGGGGTTTTGGATTTTCAAGATGCCTTATATGGTCCGATTACGTATGACATCGTCTCTTTATTGCGCGACGCTTATATTGAGTGGACCGAAGAAGAGGTGCTTGATTTCTTAATTGAGTATTGGGATATGGCTCGCGCCTCCGGCTTGAAAGTTCCGCCTGATTTTGCTGATTTTTATCAAGATTTTGAATGGATGGGCCTACAGCGTCACCTGAAAGTTTTGGGTATCTTTGCACGCTTATATCATCGTGATGGCAAAGCCAATTACTTAAACGATATTCCCTTGGTTCTCAAATACACGCGTGCGGTTGCGAGTCGTTACAGCTGCTTTAAGCCTCTTTTGCGAATTTTGGATCAAGTCGCAAAGCATTCGTCTTCAACTGTTCACCATCGATGACCGCACAGCATCTACCTTGTCTTTTATTGGCCGCTGGTCGTGGGGAGCGTATGCGCCCATTAAGCGACCATACGCCGAAACCGCTTTTAAAGGTCAAAGGCAAGTCCTTACTGAGCCGGCATCTGGAATCACTCCAGCAGGCTGGTGTTCAAAATGTAGTGATTAATCACGCCTGGCTTGGACAACAGATCGAGGTAGCGTTCGGTAATGGTCGTGACTATGGATTGTCGATTCAGTATTCTCCGGAAGCAACCGCATTGGAGACAGCCGGGGGAATCTGCCAAGCATTACCCATTCTCAACCCAACTGATTTCTTTCTAGTAATCAATGGGGATGTTTATAGTCCCAATTTTCCGATTCAAGCATTAATCCATCGTACTGAACAACTCCGCAATCAAGAACAGTTCTTAGCTCATCTCATTTTGGTTCCCAATCCACCGCACCACCCTACAGGCGACTTTTATCTTGATGGCGTCATCGTACGTGGGGAGGAACATTCGAATGCCAGCTGCCCAAAACTGACATTTTCAGGGATTGGCATCTACCATCGGAGCTTGTTTGAGGGCTTAAATCGGGGAGAAAGTGCTAAATTAGCCCCCATCTTACGCAGGGCAATGCTTAATAATCAAATCTCCGGTGAAAAATATTTAGGTTCGTGGCAGGATGTAGGTAGTCCCGAACGCTTAGCTGAACTGAATCGATCCTAAAACTATCAAGATGAATCGTCCTAACTCGCATCATTCGCTCATGAATGCCTGCCAACAGCGCCGGGATCGCTTGGCATCGATCATTCAGGCCAAAACAGGTGGTGGGGTAGTTATTCTTGGAACGGCCCTCGAAAAGGCACGCAACCGAGATAGCGACTTTCCTTATCGGCATGACAGCGACTTCTTTTATCTCACCGGTTTTGAAGAGCCTGCCGCTACCTTAGTGATGCTTGTCTCAAAGTCGAGCTATGAGACTCACCTGTTCTGTCGACCCAAAGATCTCGAACGTGAGATATGGGATGGATATCGCTTAGGCCCCCAGGAAGCGCCGGTCCATTTACGAATAAACGCTGCATACCAAAACTCAGAGCTAGACCAAAAACTGCCGGATTTTTTAGCGGATCAAGACGCGGTATACATCAAACTTGCTACAGCCTCTCAAGACGATGCGTCTTTGCGCGGATGGATGAACACAGTGCGTCAACGGGCGCGCATGGGCGTCAATGCTCCTGAGGTATTTCATGATATCGAAGTCATTTTGCATGAAATGCGTTTGTTTAAGGATCCTGAGGAAATTGCCATCATGCGGCAAGCCGCAGCCATCTCTGCCCAGGCTCACATTCGCGCTATGCGCTCTTGCAAGCCCGGAAAACGTGAGTATCAATTAGAGGCCGAGTTGCTCTATGAGTTTCGTTACCACGGGGCTGAGAATGTTGCCTATAACAGCATAGTGGCCGCTGGTGCGAATGCCTGTGTGTTGCATCACCGCGCAGGATCGGCTGAACTCTTGGATGGCGATCTGTGTCTAATTGATGCCGGATGTGAGCTTCATGGTTATGCCTCAGATATCACCCGGACCTTTCCGATTAATGGGCGATTCAGTAGTGCCCAGCGTGCGCTCTATGACATTACACTCGCAGCCCAACAAGCGGCGGTTGATGTAACACGCCCTGGCCACTCGTTTATCGATCCACACCAAGCTGCAGTAAAAGTTCTGACCCAAGGTTTGATCGATGAAAAATTAATTCGGATTAGCGAAGTTGGCTCTCTTGACCATGCCATTGAGACGGGAGCCTATAAGCGCTTTTATATGCACCGCACTAGCCATTGGTTAGGCATGGATGTTCATGACGTCGGATCGTATCGAGAACTTAATGCGATTACTCAACCAGGTACTGAAAGACCTTGGCGCACGCTTTCAGAGAATATGGTGCTTACCATCGAACCTGGTCTCTATATTCGTCCTGCGGAAGATATTCCAGAAGCCTATTGGAATATTGGGATCCGGATTGAGGATGATGCTCTAGTCACCGCCAATGGTTGCGACTTAATCTCCCGTGGGGTCCCGGTTGATCCAGTTGAAATTGAGTCCATCATCCGTTCTTAATGGATGAGCGTATGAACCCATCCCATACAGTTGTTATTCAAGGCGGGGGTCCTGTGGGTCTCGCCTGTGCCGCTTGGCTTTTACAGAAAAATCGGCGCATGAATCTGATCTTAATTGATCGTAATCCTGCTGATGACGAGCAAATTCAGTCGGGCGATCAACGCGGCATTGCTCTGTCGCATGGCAGTAAATTGTTACTGGATACGATCAACGCTTGGCCATCCAATTGCCCTGCGATTCACCGAATTCATGTCTCTCAGGTCGGTCGCTTTGGTCGGGCCCTAATGACATGCGAAGAATTAGGGCAGGATGCCTTAGGTCATATTAGTCGCTATCGTGATATTCATCTGACCCTTAGAAAGGCACTGCGAGCTCTGGGGGCCCATTCACCGAATTTTGTGTGGCATCACAACGCAGATGAAAGCTTCAATACACCTCTAGCTGCATGCATCGTACATGCCGAGGGGGGGCTATTTAAGCAACAGGATTGGGTCGAGTCTGGCCGCGATTACCGTCAAGCTGCTCTCGTGGGCACCGTGGATGTTGAGCATCCAATTGCCCATCAAGCGTGGGAGCGCTTTACCGATGAGGGCCCGCTTGCACTGCTACCCTCGCATTTAGGACCTAATACGCATAATCTGGTCTGGTGCGCCTCCCCAGAGTCCAGTCAACGCCGACTGGCTCTTAGTGATGATGAGTTTCTCAACGAACTAGAACACAGTTTTGGTCAGCGTCTAGGTCGATTTACTCATATCACCAATCGCCGTCTCTACGATCTGGGCCTTAACTATCGCAAAGACATTTGCACAGGTCATGAGGTGTGGATTGGTAATGCCGCGCAGACCTTGCATCCGGTAGCTGGCCAAGGCCTAAATCTTGGCTTACGCGATGCTTACTTACTCGCCGAGAAACTCGCTGATCTCTTTAAGCAAACACACGCGATAACGCCTGATTCCGTGAACGCCCAACTGCTTGACTATGCAAAAAGCCGTCAAGTTGATCGGCGCGCAACGATTGGCATTACCGATTTCTTAGCACGCGTGTTCACCTCGCCCCTACTCCCCATTCAGGTCTCGCGTGGTCTTGCGCTCGGCGCACTCGCCTGGCTACCTCCTGTGAAAATTACCCTCGCCAAGCAAATGATGTTTGGCCGGCGCTAGATTGCCTAAAAATTAAGCAGTTGAGTAGCGGGTGTGGTACAGTGGTGCCTCCAATCCAGATCCATTTCCCTCGGTATGCAAATCGGTCCTTACTCACTAGCCAATGCTCTATTTGTTGCGCCTATGGCTGGTGTCACCGATCGCCCCTTTCGACAATTATGTAAAAAATTAGGGGCTGGTTATGCGGTCTCGGAAATGATCGCCTCCAATGCCATGCTCTGGAATAGTGAAAAAACCTTGAGGCGCGCTAACCATGTTGGTGAGTTCAAACCCATCGCAGTCCAAATTGCGGGGGCTGACCCAGACATGATGGCGCAAGCCGCAAGACTAAATGTCGATCGGGGTGCTCAAATCATCGATATCAATATGGGTTGCCCAGCTAAAAAAGTATGTAATGTCGCCGCAGGTTCTGCCCTCCTAAAAGATCAACCTTTAGTACAGCAAATTGTGGAATCGGTGGTTCAAGCTGTTGGAACTGGGCCTGACGCTGTACCTGTGACGCTCAAAATTAGGACGGGCTGGGATCGTGATCATAAGAATGCGCAAGAAATTGCAAAAATTGCGCAGGGGGCTGGAATTTCGATGCTAACGATTCATGGGCGTACCAGAGCGGATTTGTATCATGGTGACGCTGAATATGAAACGATTGCGGCGGTAAAGAGCCGGATCGGCATTCCAGTAGTTGCTAATGGCGATATCAACAGCCCTGAAAAAGCGAAGCAGGTTTTGCGCATTACTGGGGCAGATGCACTCATGATTGGACGAGCAGCACAAGGCAGGCCCTGGATTTTTCGGGAAATTGATCACTACCTAAAAACAGGTGAGCTCTTACCTGCTCCGCGGGTTCATGAAATTCAAGCGATCCTCAATGAGCATTTACTCGATCACTACGCATTCTATGGTGAGTACACGGGTCTACGAACCGCACGTAAGCATATTGCATGGTATTGCAAGGGCTTACGCAACTCGCATGCATTTCGTCACCAAATGAATAATGCCGAGGATTGCAAAACCCAACTGCAACTCGTCAATGATTATTTTGATGAGATGAAGCTCCACTCGGATCACCTTTTATTTTTAGAAGCAGCCTAATTGACCTATCATGAAAAGTAATAAACATCCCGTTACGGAATGCATCGAGATTAATCTGCAACGCTACCTCGATGACCTCAAAGGTACCCCGCCCAATGATATTTATCAAATGGTCTTGAGTGTGGTTGAAAAGCCAATGTTAGAGCTGGTCATGGCGCATGCCAAACAAAACCAATCTTTAGCTGCATCGTATTTGGGTATTAACCGCAACACCTTACGCAAAAAACTTTTAGAGCATCGCTTAATCTAATCATGATTCGTACAGCCCTCCTCTCCGTATCCGATAAAAGCGGCATTGTTCAGTTTGCTCAAGCACTCCATGACCTAGGCGTAAAACTGATCTCCACTGGCGGTACCGCCAAACTGTTGGCCCAAGAAGGCTTACCGGTTACCGAAGTGGCAAGCCTTACTGAATTTCCTGAAATGTTGGACGGTCGGGTCAAAACCTTGCACCCAAAGGTTCATGGCGGCTTATTGGCCCGTCGCGACTCCAAAGAACATATGGCCGCCATCGCTGAGCATGGGATTGAGCCCATTGATCTATTGGTGATTAATCTCTACCCCTTTACGCAAACGGTTAGTCAAGACAAGTGCCGCTTTGAAGAGGCCGTTGAAAATATTGATATTGGCGGACCAGCCATGTTACGAGCCGCCGCTAAGAATCATCAAGATGTCACCGTACTCATCTCCCCAGCCGATTACGAGCTGGTTTTGGATGAGATGCGTCGTAATCAGAATACAGTTTCGTTTGCAACCAACTTAGCACTTGCTAAAAAAGTGTTTGCCCATACCGCTCAATACGATGGAGCGATTGCGAACTACTTAAGTTCTTTAGACGATACGCAAGATCATCTGAAGCGCCATCCCTATCCACAGACCTTGCATTTGGCTTTTGAGCGTGTTCAAGAAATGCGCTATGGCGAGAACCCTCACCAATCGGCTGCGTTTTATAAAGACATCGCAGCACCGTCCGGTAGCTTAGCCCATTACCAGCAACTTCAAGGCAAAGAGCTATCCTTCAACAATATTGCCGACTCGGATGCCGCCTGGGAATGCGTCAAATCGATTAGTGCTGCTCAAGCTGCATGTGTCATTATTAAACATGCCAACCCTTGTGGCGTAGCGATTGCAGATACCGCAGAAAAAGCCTATCTAAAAGCATTGCAAACTGATCCAACCTCTGCTTTTGGCGGAATCATTGCACTCAATCAACCCTGCGATGAAGCCTGTGCCTTAGCAATTGCCAAACAATTTGTTGAGGTACTCATCGCGCCCTCTTTTACCGAGTCTGCCAAGGCGATTTTTGCTTCTAAACAAAATGTGCGTCTTCTCGAAATTCCGCTTCCCAATGAAGGGGCTAATCCTCTTAATCAATTTGACTTCAAACGCGTTGGGGCCGGCCTATTAGTTCAATCGAGTGATTCAAAAAATGTACTTCCCCAAGAGTTGCAGGTGGTGACCAAGCGTCAGCCGACCCCCACTGAATTAGCAGACCTGATGTTTGCCTGGCGAGTCGCCAAGTTTGTGAAGTCCAATGCAATTGTGTATTGCGCCAATGGCATGACCTTGGGGATTGGTGCTGGGCAAATGAGTCGAATTGACTCAGCCCGAATCGCAAGTATTAAAGCTGAGCATGCTGGCTTAAGCCTCAAAGGTTCTGCAGTCGCAAGTGATGCCTTCTTCCCGTTTCGCGATGGGCTGGACGTGGTTGTAGCTGCAGGTGCGACTAGCGTCATTCAGCCCGGGGGTAGCATGCGGGACCCCGAAGTGATTGAGGCGGCTAATGAGCATGGTATTACGATGGTGTTCACAAGCACACGGCACTTTAGACATTAATCATGCGCTGGTTAGGTATCGATCCTGGCTTACGAACCACTGGCTTTGGCGTGATTGAGCTCGAAGGTCAACAATTACGCTACATTAGTTCGGGGACGATTGAGAGTGGCGAAGTTGCCTTAGGTTTGCCGCATCGTCTCGGAACCTTATATCAGGGCGTCCAAGAGGTGCTACTTCGCTATCAGCCAGATGCGGCTGCCATTGAAGAAATCTTTTTAAATGTCAATCCACGCTCGACCCTGATGCTGGGTCAAGCACGAGGCGCTGTGATTGCCGCCCTTGTATCGACAGGTCTCTCGGTCTCTGAATATAGCGCGCGTGGTGTGAAGCAGGCAATTGTTGGTACCGGTCGGGCGAACAAAACACAAATGCAAGAAATGGTAAAGCGTTTACTCAAGCTCAAAAAAAGTCCATCACCTGATGCAGCCGATGCACTTGGGGTCGCCATTTGTGCAGCTCACCATCATCAAGTTCAAATGATTAAAGCAAAGCGTTAAGATAGAGTCATGATTGGACGCATCCATGGCACGCTTATTACGATTTCAGCTCCTAAATTGCTGATTGATTGCCATGGGGTCGGCTACGAGGTCGACGTGCCGATGAGCACCCTCTATCAACTACCAGCTATTGGTCAAGTGATTACCCTTCTCACGCACTTTCATGTGCGCGAGGATCAACAACAATTATTTGGTTTTGCCACCGAAGCGGAACGCAATGCCTTTCGGTCACTCATCAAAATCAGCGGGGTTGGGGCACGCACTGCTCTAGCGGTACTATCGGGCATGAGTGTGGGTGAATTGATTCAAGCAATTGCGACCCAAGACCCAGGCGCTTTAGTCCGAATTCCAGGGATTGGCAAAAAGACGGCTGAACGCCTTTTGTTAGAACTCAAGGGTAAGTTAGCCCCCGATTTGGGAATGGCTCAACATCCATCCGGTAAACCCGATAGCACCGCCGAGGTAATTCAAGCCTTGGTTTCTTTGGGATACTCGGATAAAGAGGCGCATCTTGCTGTTCGTCAAATCCCTGCTGATACGAGTGTCTCCGATGGGATTAAGATCGCTCTCAAATCCCTTTCAAAAGGTTAAGTCGTGGCAATTCATACTGATAACTTAGATGCTGATGGTGGTGATGAGCGAATGGTCAGCCCCGGGGCTGGGCAAGCCGAAGCCATATTTGAGCGTGCCCTTCGGCCAAAGCAACTCGATGAATACGTCGGTCAAAGTAAAGCACGTTCGCAACTCGAAATCTTCATCAATGCGACCCGCAAACGCAAAGAAGCCTTGGATCATGTTTTGTTGTTTGGCCCACCCGGTTTAGGCAAAACTACCCTAGCGCACATTATTGCCCGAGAGCTTGGGGTTAATCTTCGACAAACCAGTGGTCCGGTATTGGATCGCCCTGGTGATCTTGCCGCACTTCTCACCAACCTCGAAGAAAACGATGTCCTATTTATTGATGAGATTCATCGGCTCTCACCAGTCGTTGAAGAGATTCTCTATCCCGCTCTTGAGGATTATTCGCTCGATATCATGATTGGCGAGGGTCCCGCGGCTCGCAGCGTAAAGTTGGATCTCAAGCCCTTTACCTTGATTGGGGCAACGACGCGAGCCGGTATGTTGACCAATCCCTTACGAGATCGCTTTGGGATTGTGGCAAGGCTTGAGTTTTATTCTTCGGACGAACTCACAAAAATTATTGAACGATCGGCTACTTTACTCAGCGCCCAGATTGACCCTCAGGGCGCCAGCGAGATCGCGCGTCGCGCCCGCGGCACTCCTCGGATTGCGAACCGATTACTTCGTAGGGTTCGAGACTATGCAGAAGTAAAGGGCAGTGGGGTAATAACGAAGTCAATGGCTGACGCTGCCCTCGCCATGCTAGATGTTGATCCAATGGGCTTTGATGTGATGGATCGCAAGCTTCTTGAAGCAATCTTGCATAAATTTAATGGCGGTCCAGTCGGTATTGATAATTTAGCTGCAGCCATTGGCGAAGAACGCGACACCATCGAAGACGTGTTGGAACCGTTTTTGATTCAGCAAGGATATTTACAACGCACCTCGCGTGGTCGTATTGCCACCCGTCAGTGTTATGAACATTTTGGCCTCAAGGCGCCAAGTAGCTCCGCAAATCTTGATTTGCTCGATTAAGTGACATTATTTTAAGAGCGTCACTTTGGCAAAGCGGCGCTTACCAACTTGAACCACATAAGTACCAGGCCCTAATTTCAGGGTCTTATCACTCACGACTGACCCATCAATACGTACACCATGTTGGTCAATATTGCGATTGGCCTCCGAGGTCGATGGCACCAAATTAGCAGCTTTCAAAAGAGCGGCGATGCCCAGCGGAGCCCCCGTTAACTCAAGCGCAGGAATATCGTCGGGTACTCCACCTTTGGCGCGATGATTAAAGTCTTCAAGCGCTTTCTCTGCAGCGGCCTGCGAATGAAAACGGGCCACGATCTCTTGACCCAATAACACTTTGCAATCCCGTGGATTTCGGCCCGCAGCGACCTCTTGCTTCATGAGATCGATTTCGGCCATCGGTCTAAATGACAACAATGTGAAGTAGCTCCACATGAGTTCATCCGAAATACTCATTACCTTTCCAAACATCTCATTGGCGGGCTCGTTAATACCGATGTAGTTGCCCTTTGACTTACTCATCTTCTCAACCCCATCAAGACCCACCAAAAGAGGCATCGTCAAGATGCATTGTGGCTCTTGGCCATACTCTTTTTGTAGCTCACGACCGACGAGAAGATTAAATTTTTGATCGGTACCTCCGAGCTCTAAATCACTTTGTAATGCCACTGAGTCATAACCCTGCATTAGTGGATACAAGAACTCGTGCACCGAAATCGGTACACCACCCCGATAGCGCTTGGTAAAGTCATCGCGCTCAAGCATGCGAGCGACCGTATATTTAGCAGCTAAGGTAATCATGCCGCGCGCACCCAAGGCATCGCACCACTCGCTGTTGTAACGGACTTCTGTTTTACTGGGATCTAAGATGATGCTGGCTTGCTGATAATAGGTTTTTGCATTGACTGCAATCTCTTCTGGGGTTAATGGTGGGCGAGTACTATTGCGACCCGACGGATCACCAATCATGCTAGTAAAGTCACCAATCAAGAAAATGACGGTATGACCTAGATCTTGAAGCTGACGTAGCTTGTTTAGAACAACGGTATGCCCCAAATGAATATCCGGCGCAGTTGGATCTAAGCCCAGTTTAATTCGTAAGGGTTTGTGAGTTGCTTCGCTACGCGCTAATTTTTGAAGCCAATCTGCCTCGACCAATAACTCCTCACAGCCACGTTTCGTAACTTCCATAGCCTCTAGAACACGTGGGGTCACTGGATAGGGTTTTGTGCTCATACCTAATTTTTTCAGTTAAATTAAGGGTTTAATATCGTTAACGTGATATTGTCGCATTCTCAAGAAAGTTCGCCACACCCTTGAATTCTAATCAAGCAAACGCCTCGGGCTCTCTGTGGATTGGGCTCATGTCGGGAACCAGCCTCGATGGTATCGATGCAGTCTTGGCCGAAATCGATGCTACGGGCAAAGCCCGCCTGATTCAGTCCCATAGTGTCAGGTTTGATGCGCACCTGAGGTCAGAGCTTGCCGAATTGCAATTTGCTACCAATCATGAGCTTCACCGCGAGCACCTTGCGGCCAATGCGCTTGCCAATGC
>JBBAQJ010000001.1:55488-67820 GCA_040400365.1 Polynucleobacter sp.
TTGAAAATCGTGCCATTTTGAATATTGGTGGAATTGCTAATTTAACGATTCTCCCAGCATCTGGCGAAGTGACTGGTTTTGATTGTGGGCCAGGTAATTTGTTACTCGATGCCTGGGTGTATCACCATCTTGGGAAAGCGTTTGACGATGACGGACGGTGGGCCAGTACGGGCACACCCAATTCAGAACTCTTAGCGCGAATGTTACAAGACCCTTACTTTGCAAAGTATCCCCCAAAGAGTACGGGGCGTGATCACTTTAATTTGCACTGGCTAAATAATTTGATGACAGGGCTCTCGCTTACCCCCGAAGATGTTCAAGCTACTCTCTTGCAACTCACGATTGACAGCATCCTTAATGCATTACGCTCGTTTGCGAGCAATACTCAGACCCTGATTGTGTGTGGGGGTGGAGTAAAGAATATTGCTTTACTTGAGCTTCTTAAAATTCAGGCCCGCCATCAGCTACCGAGTTTAACGATTGCGTCATCAGCCCAATTTGGGGTTGATCCCCAACTGGTTGAAAGTCTGGCGTTTGCTTGGTTGGCGTGGGCCTTTATGCAAAAACGGCCAGCAAATGTGCCGGCCGTTACTGGAGCAAAAGGTTCACGAATCCTTGGGACGCTCTACCCTGCCTGAAATCAATTAGGCTGAAAAAGATGAACCACAACCACAGGTGGTGGTTGCATTTGGATTTTTGATCACAAACTGCGAACCGTTGATATCTTCTTTGTAATCAATCTCCGCGCCCACAAGGTACTGAAAACTCATTGAATCGACCAACAGGGTAACCCCGTTTTTTTCAAAACTGGTGTCATCCTCGTTAACGGCGTCATCAAAAGTAAACCCATACTGAAATCCAGAACATCCTCCACCCTGAACAAAGACACGGAGCTTTAGTTCGGGATTTCCTTCTTCGGCAATTAAGTCAGCAACCTTAGCGGCTGCACTATCCGTAAAAATCAACGGAACTGGTGGCTCAGCCATGGCTGAGGCTTGATCAACAGCGGTATTGGTAGCGGTCATGATTACTCCCTTTTAGGCATCTATACGATTGATTGTAGGCTCTAATTCCCCTATTTGCACAAGGTGAATCATGGCATTAGAGCGATCTGCTCTAAGCCCATCGATTCAGGAAAGCCAAACATGATGTTTAGGCACTGGACACCTTGGCCCGAGGCACCTTTCACCAAATTATCTTCAACCACCAAAATAACGAGAGTGTCGCCACCGCCAGGCCGATGAACCGCAATCTTCATACCATTACTGCCACGCACCGAGCGAGTTTCTGGGTGGCTTCCCGCCGGCATGACATCCACAAAGGGCTCGTTGGCATAAAAACCTTCATAGAGCGCCTGAAAGTCGGCCGATCTACCCTCTGATGTTAATTGAACGTATAGGGTTGAATGGATCCCCCGAATCATCGGGGTTAGATGAGGTACGAAGGTTAACGCCACCTGATCATGCCCTGCAATGGCCCTCAAACCTTGCGTAATCTCGGGTAAATGACGATGACCCTTAACAGCATATGCTTTGAAGTTATCGCTTGCCTCCGACAGCAAGGTAGCAATTTCGGCCTTACGGCCGGCGCCTGAAGTGCCAGATTTACAGTCCGCAATGATTCGTTGAGCATCAATGAGCGACTTTGAAAAGCCATTCTTTGGCGATAGCAGTGGAGCGAGCCCTAACTGCACGGAGGTTGGATAGCAACCTGCCAAACCAACCACCCGAGCGTCTTTGATTTTCTCCCGATTGATTTCAGGCAAACCATAAACCGCCTCCTTCAGGATATCCGGGCATGCATGAGGCATCCCATACCATTGCTCAAAGACCTTGGTATCCTGAAGACGAAAGTCTGCAGCAAGATCCAATATCTTCACATTCGCTGCGAGTAGCTCTTTGGCTTGTGCCATTGCCACGCCGTGAGGAGTCGCAAAAAATACAGCGTCGCACTCAGTAAGCTTGGCATTTTCTGGGGTAGCAAATTTCAAATCCACCCGATTACGTAAGGATGGAAACATTTCTGCAACTGCCATGCCAGCTTCGGATCGAGAGGTGATCGAGTGCAATTGGACCTGAGGATGTTGGGCCAAAAGGCGAAGCAATTCCACGCCCGTATACCCCGTGCCACCCACAATACCGACTTTAATCATGCTCTTCTCCATTGCCACTGATCAATAGGCAAATTGTATAAAAATAAAGGGCCGCATTAGCGGCCCCTTCCAGACATTTCGGTGTCGCTTAACGCTTACTAAATTGCTTACGACGGCGAGCGCCGTGTAAACCAACTTTTTTACGCTCAACCTCACGGGCATCACGAGTCACCAATCCAGCTTTTGACAGAGTTGGCTTGAGAGCCGCATCATAATCAATCAGCGCGCGGGTTACGCCATGACGCACAGCACCAGCTTGGCCGGTCTCCCCGCCACCGCTAACGTTTACTTGAATATCAAACGTGGTTAGATTACTAGTCAGAGCCAAAGGCTGACGAGCAATCATGCGTGAAGTCTCACGAGCAAAATAAGCGTCAATGGGTTTGCCATTCACAGTAATTTCGCCCTTACCTGATTTAATGAAGACGCGCGCCACTGAGCTCTTGCGACGTCCTGTTCCGTAGTTCCAATTTCCGTACATATCGCTTCCTTAAATCTCTAAAGGTTTAGGCTGTTGAGCCGTGTGGGGATGCGTAGCATCGCCATAGACTTTGAGCTTCTTGATCATGGCATAGCCAAGGGGGCCTTTGGGCAGCATGCCTTTTACGGCCTTCTCAAGAGCGCGCGCTGGAAAGCGAGCTTGCATCTTGTCAAAGTTAGTCGAGCTAATACCACCGGGATAGCCACTATGACGGTAATAAATCTTATTGAGTCCCTTACTTCCAGTGACACGAAGTTTGGACGAATTGATGACGACAATGAAATCGCCAGTATCGACGTGAGGGGTAAATTCGGGTTTGTGCTTGCCGCGTAAACGGAGTGCCACTTCACTGGCGACACGACCGAGGACTTTGTCCGTAGCGTCAATCACGAACCACTCGCGCTTTACCTCATGCGGTTTTGCGGAAAA
Source organism: Polynucleobacter sp. (assembly GCA_040400365.1). Taxonomy (GTDB): domain Bacteria; phylum Pseudomonadota; class Gammaproteobacteria; order Burkholderiales; family Burkholderiaceae; genus Polynucleobacter. The sequence goes on from JBBAQJ010000001.1 coordinate 58,551, forward strand.
GGTTTTCATGATTACTTTCAAATTGTTTGGTCAACACACTCCAACTCAGAAATCGCACTTTGGCTCCACTTATGTTTGCAGGCTCGCAGATCAAACTTCTCAATTGGTCCAACAAATTACCGCTGACCGAATCGGTAATTCAGTAAAGCATTGAATTGTATATCAAAAAAAACCCGGGAATCAATCCCGGGTTGAAATCCACCAATGTTTGGGTGGAGGAGACATCAGTAGAATGCAAACTTGATCAATAAAAAACGACTTTAAGTAAATCAAGGTTGACATCAATATAGGGATTTTAGGACTAAATCTTGTGCATTGCAAGAAAAAATTTGGGTTTACCCTATCTTTTATATAAGACTTACAGGGCCATTTTTTGGTTTAACGTATTGATTTAAATAGAAATATTATTAATTGAGGATTTTTATATGATGGAATGCAAAATAAACTGGTTACCTAACGCTGGGATGGCGTTTATGGCTCAGACGGGTACAGGCCATATCCTCAATATGGATGGCGCCCCCGAGGCAGGTGGGAATAATTTAGCCCCTCGCCCGATGGAGCTCTTACTGGCAGGCGCCGGGGGTTGTACAGCCTTTGATGTGGTTTTAATCCTACAGCGCTCTCGTCAAGCCGTGAGCGGCTGTGAGGTGTCTGTAAAAGCTGAGCGCGCAGAATCCGATCCGAAGGTCTTCACCACAATGAATCTGCATTTTTTGGTGAAGGGCTCAAACTTAGACACCAGTAAGGTTGAACGAGCGATTGCGCTGTCTCACGACAAATATTGCTCAGCCACGGCAATGCTAGGCAAAACGGCTGAAATTACGTATAGCTTTGAAGTAGTGCAGAGTTAACCGATAAGCCGGATTCTGTCGCCCTAATTTGCATTAGGGGGCAATCATTCCTCTAGGCCCGCAGTTACCTACAGGCTCAAGCTCCCTACCCGCAAACTCGACGGGCCATGTCAACATTTGCTTACTTGGGATTGCTCCGAGTGGAGGTTGCCGCGTTTCACCGTAACTCAATACGCTCGTCTCTGTGGCCCTATTCCGCACGTCACCGTGGATGGCTGTTAGCCAACACCCTGCCCTATGGAGTCCGGACTTTCCTCTCCTTTCATACGAAAGCAGCGATTGCCTAGTTAACTCTGCGATGACAGTCTAAACGAGGAAAGGAATTTGCACTGCTAAATTATTGGGCGATCGACCAGCCGATGGTTTCACCCGCACGCAAAGGTACTAGGATGGAATCTCCCATGGGATAGTCAAATGGTACGGTCTGAGCTTGATTCACAAGAGTAATTGTTTCTGTATGTCGAGGTAAGCCGTAATAGTCAGCACCAAAATGACTTGCAAATCCCTCGAGTCGATCAAGTTTTCCAACGCTATCAAAAGCCTCTGCGTAGAGACCCAGTGCATTGTGCGCGGTATAGCATCCCGCACAACCACAGCTACTCTCCTTTTCACCCTTTGGATGAGGAGCGCTATCCGTTCCCAAGAAGAAGCGTGGATTACCGCTGGTTGCCATTTCCATTAATGTAACTCGATGCTCCTCGCGCTTTAGAACAGGCAAGCAATAGTGGTGGGGACGAATACCGCCGGTAAACAAACTATTTCGGTTCATGAGTAAATGGTGAGCCGTAATCGTTGCAGCCAAAGTGTTCTTGCCATCGGTATTCGCATCACGCACATAGTGGGCTGCTTGCCTAGTTGTAATGTGCTCAAACACGATACGGAGTTCTGGGAAATACTTACGAATGGGGTCCAAGATGCGATCAATAAATACCGCTTCACGATCAAAGATATCAATCGCCTGCTCAGTGACCTCACCATGAATCAATAAGGGTACTGAATAACGCTGCATCGCTTCGAGAGCAGGGTATGCCTTTTTAATATCCGTGACACCGCCATCACTATTCGTTGTCGCGCCTGCGGGATATAACTTAAATCCAATAATACCGTTCTCGCTCGCTTTTTTGACCTCGTTCGCTGACGTATTGTCTGTGAGATATAAGGTCATGAGGGGAGTGAAGTGGGTAATTCCTAGCCGCTTTAACGCCGACTGAATCCGAGCCTCGTAGGCTTTAGCTAGATCAACCGTGGTAACCGGCGGCTTCAGATTGGGCATGATGATTGCACGCCCAAATTGAGCGGCGGTATGCGCCAAAACATCATTTAGAACGGCGCCATCTCGAACGTGCAAATGCCAATCGTCTGGGCGCGTGATGGTAAGCGTTCTGGTCATGGTCAGTCGATCAAAATCATTCGAAAATCATTCACATTGGTTAAGGTCGGGCCTGTATGAACTAGGGTATTTAGTTCAGCAAAGAAACCGTAACAGTCATGCGATTGTTGAAAGCGACTGGCACGCAAGTCTTTCTCTTGGGCATTCAACCGCACTTCGGGGGTAAACCACGCACCTGCATTTTTTTCACTCCCATCGATGCCATCAGTATCGGCAGCAATTGCGGATAGTGTTTTTAGGTCAGCGGTTGCAGCAAACAAGGAGAGTAGGAACTCGGAGCAACGGCCACCACGTCCCTGAGTTCCGGTAGGCAAAGTGACTGTGCACTCCCCACCAGAAATCAGTGCCACGGGGAGTTTCCCCCAACTGGCATGATGGGCTAACTCGCGTGCAATACCTGCATGTACAAGACCAACATCTTTAGCTTCTCCAGTAATCGTATCCCCCAAAATAATCGCAGTGTATCCAAGTGCTTTGCAATACTGCGCAGCAGCTTCAAGACTGCGATGTGCGGTTGCAATCACATGGTTGCGCAGGGGATAGCAATGTTGATCAATGTCCGATTGCTTTAAGGTTTCTGGGATCTCGCCCGCTAATCCTTTTTGCAAATGGCTTAATACGGAACCCGGAATACTTCGTTCATCCAAACGGTATTTGGCGAAAATCTGTAATGCATCACCATAACTTGAGTAATCAGCTGCACATGGCCCACTCGCGATGTCCGCTGGATGATCGCCAGTAACATCTGAAATGAGCAAAGCCTCAACCAGGGCGCCGCGCGATAGAGCAGCACGCGCCAAATTACCGCCTAATATGGCTGATAAATGTTTGCGGACGATATTCATCTCCTCAATCGGCGCACCGCTATTGAGTAAAGCTTCGGTGGTCTTGCGCATGTCGTCGATCGTAATTCCTGGCTGCGGCAAAGTTAACAAACTCGAACCGCCACCAGAAACAAGCGCAATCAGAGTATCCCCAGCTTGTAAGGTACTAACCAAGCGCAACACGTCTGCAGCGCCATCCATTCCAGCCTGATCAGGTACCGGATGACCCGCCTCAACGATCTTGATCTGTTGCGTAGGTGATGCATGGCCATAACGAGTGACCACTAAGCCATCAATTGATGCATTTGGCCAATGGGTTTTGGCATAGGCCTCTAGAGCACTTGCCATCGCAGCACTCGCCTTACCTGCACCAACGACAAGACACCGACCTTGCGGAGCCTTACCCTCAGGAAAAATTTTGGCAAGATACTCTGGAACGATTTTCTTAGGATCGGCAACAGCGAGTGCCGCCGCGAACGCGCCCTCTAAATGCAGCTGACGACTTGAAGGGAGCTGTGTGGTTTGCATTTGCCCATTTTAAGCCTAATTATCAATGGCTTGATCAGGGTCAATCGGTGCGTTTTCTTGTAATTGCCACATGGAAGCATAGCGACCATTGGACTCTAAAAGCTCATAATGCGTGCCGCGTTCAATGATTTGCCCATGCTCCATCACCAGGATTTGGTCGGCATGAACCACGGTTGACAGTCGATGAGCAATGATTAACGTAGTCCGATTTTTTGCCAAATTAAATAATTCTTCCTGAAAGGCGCGCTCGGTCTTTGAATCGAGCGCAGAGGTGGCTTCATCAAAAATCAATAAAGCAGGCTTTTTTAAGAGTGTGCGAGCGATCGCAACCCGTTGCTTCTCACCACCGGAAAGCTTCAGTCCGCGTTCACCCACGGGAGTGTCGTACCCCTCTGGTAGATGTCCAATAAACTGGCTCATCTGTGCGGCATGCGCCGCCTCCACAATCGCCTCACGACTTGCATGCGGGTTTCCATAAGCAATGTTGTAGGCAATCGTGTCATTGAATAAAACGGTGTCTTGAGGAACAATCCCAATCGCTTTGCGTAGGCTGGCTTGCTCCACATCTTGAATATTTTGGCCATCCAATAGAATCGCGCCTGATTGCACATCGTAGAAGCGAAAGAGGAGTCTCGCCAAGGTACTTTTGCCAGCGCCACTTTGCCCAACCACTGCGGTAATCGTCCCAGCCGGAATCGTAAAACTCAGATCCTTCAAAATCTCACGCTTCTCGTTATACGAAAAGTAGACATGCTCAAACCGAACCTCGGGACCCTTAGCAAAATCCCGGATAAGTAAAGGCTTGGCATCTGCAGAGTCTTTAATTTCTTGATCTTCATTCAACAGCGTGAACATATGATCCATATCGGTGATCGACTGCTTCATTTCACGATAGATCACTCCCAAGAAATTTAAGGGAATGTATAGCTGAATCATCAGTGTATTCACAAGCACTAAGTCCCCTAAGGTCATCGATCCATCGACCACGCCCTGAGTGGCTAGCCATAGAATTAAGACCAAGCCAACCGCAATAATTGCCTGCTGACCTAGATTGAGAATGGCTAAGGATTGTTGAGAGAGGATCGCAGCAGACTGGTAATGCTTGAGATTTTCATCGTAGCGACGCGATTCAAAATGCTCATTTCCAAAATATTTAACAGTCTCAAAGTTAATCAAGGAATCAATTGCACGTTGATTGGCTTTTGAATCCATCTCATTCATCGTTCGCCGATAATGGGTGCGCCATTCGGTTACCTTGATCGTATAAAAAATATAGATGACTAATGCAACAAAGGTAATGATCGCAAACCAAATATCGTAGTTGTAGGCGAAGTATGCCAACACCAAGGCGAATTCAATCATGGTTGGCAAAATACTGTAGAGCGAGAATGAAACCAGAGTTTGAATGCCGCGTGTGCCACGTTCAATATCGCGACTCACTCCGCCGGTCTGGCGCCCTAGGTGAAACTGTAAGCTCAAAGCATGCAAATGTTCAAATACTTGTAATGCAATCTTGCGCACTGCACTTTGGGTCACTTTTGCAAAAAGTAATTCGCGTAACTCAGAAAACAAGGAAGCAAGCAAGCGTAATGCACCGTATCCCACAATCAGGCCCGCAGGAACGATTAAATAACTTTGCAAAGAACCGGGCTTGATGTTCATGGCATCAATCAGGTCCTTTAGAACAATCGGCACGCCCAAGTTAGCAAATTTAGCGGCCACTAAGCACAACATGGCAAAGAGAACCCGAAAGCGATGCTCAAACAGATAGGGCAAAAGATCTTTAATGACCTGCCAATCCGAACGATGAGCGGCTCGCTTGATTGGCAACATACCTCCCGATGGCCGGTTCTGAGCGCCTCTCATCATGCCAACTTAGAGGGATCGTTATAAAACTGCAAAATGGCATCCCGATTGGTATGAGAAAAACACTTTTTTGCAGCCTCTTGATAGGGTAACCAAACATACTGTAGATGCTCACGGGGAGCCAACCAAATTGCAGTATTTGCAGGAACCTCCAGAGCAAACCAGTTCTCCGTGTTGCGCTCTACTCCCAGGGGATAGCGATGGCGCCAACCTGGATAAATTTCATACTGCACAGCATGATGAAGATTTTGCAGTGAGCCCAAAGGCAAGGCTTGGACGTCGATACCTGTCTCTTCGGCCACCTCACGGATTGCAGCACTCTCAAGTGGCTCATCCATAAAATCAAGACTGCCAGTCACCGATTGCCAAAATCCTGGCCGATCTGCTCGCTCGAGCAAGAGGACTTCCCGATTTCTGTTATGAATAAGGACTAAAACTGAAATCGGGATTTTCAAATCAACCCACCGGATTGGTATTGCGTAACCGAATATGCAGTTCACGCAATTGACGCTCATCGACAGGACTTGGGGCTTGCGTCAACAAGCATTGTGCGCGCTGAGTCTTGGGGAAGGCAATCACATCGCGGATCGACTCCGCACCGGTCATCATGGTCACAATACGATCTAATCCAAAGGCAATCCCCCCATGGGGAGGGGCGCCATATTGCAGGGCATCCAATAAGAAACCAAATTTTGCTTTTGCTTCGTCTGGTCCGATCTTTAGGGCACGAAATACCTGACTTTGTACAGCCTCTTGATGAATACGAACCGATCCACCACCGATCTCACTGCCATTTAATACCATGTCATAGGCTTTTGCCAGGCATTTACCGGGATCGGTTTCCAATAACTTCAGGTGCTCATCTTTAGGGCTTGTGAAGGGATGATGACAGGCAACCCAACGGGCATCATCTTCATCGTAATCAAACATTGGGAAATCAACCACCCATAATGGCTTCCAGCCTTCTGTGAAGAGACCGTGTTTCTTACCCCAATCCGAATGGCCAATCCGCAGGCGAAGATTTCCAATCGCATCATTCACGACCTTGGTTTTATCCGCACCAAAGAAAATCAGGTCGCCATCGTTTGCTTTGGTTCTCTCCAAAATTCCAGCAATTGCAGCGTCGTGTAGATTTTTTACAATTGGCGACTGTAATCCATTACGTCCTTCTGCAACTGAATTGACCTTAATCCATGCCAAGCCCTTAGCGCCATAGATCGATACAAATTGCGTGTAATCATCGATTTCGCTACGGCTAATTTCTGCTCCACCAGGAACGCATAAGGCCACAACGCGACCACCCTCTTGATTAGCGGGCCCCGAAAATACTTTGAAATCCACATCACGCATCAGGTCGGTTAACTCGGTAAATTCCATTGCAACCCGTAAATCGGGTTTATCGGAACCATAACGCGCCATTCCTTCTGAATACGGCATGATTGGGAATGGGTTTGGCAAATCTACCTTCATTACAGTTTTAAAAATATGTCGCATCATATTTTCAAAGAGAGAACGGATCTCAAGCTCATCTAAGAATGCAGTTTCACAGTCAATTTGGGTAAATTCAGGTTGGCGATCAGCACGTAAATCTTCATCTCGAAAGCATTTTGTAATTTGGTAATAACGATCAAAGCCAGCCACCATTAATAATTGCTTAAATAATTGGGGAGATTGGGGCAAGGCAAAGAATTGGCCATCGTGTACGCGTGACGGCACCAGATAATCTCGTGCGCCCTCAGGAGTACTTTTGGTGAGCATAGGCGTTTCAATATCAATAAAGCCAGCGGCATCCAGATAACGTCTAGTTTCCATAGCAACCTGATAGCGCAGACGCAAATTCTTTTGCATTTGCGGACGGCGCAAATCTAAGACTCGATGGGTCAAACGCGTCGTTTCCGAAAGATTGTCATCATCAAGCTGAAATGGTGGGGTTACCGACGCATTTAATACATGTAAGTCATGGCACAGAACCTCAACCTTACCGCTGATTAAATCTGGGTTCTCGGTTCCAGCCGGTCTTGCGCGTACCAAGCCTTTAATTTGAATGCAGTATTCGTTACGGACCTCTTCGGCCTGTTTAAACATTTCGGGGCGGTCTGGATCGCAAACCACTTGCACAAAGCCTTCTCGATCACGTAGGTCAATAAAAATGACGCCGCCATGATCGCGTCGGCGATTAACCCAGCCAGCGAGGGTAATTTCTTGTCCAATTAAAGAATCAGTAACCTGACCACAGGTATGACTGCGCATCGACATAAATATTCCTAATGAGGTTGATTGGGGGTCTTGGGTTGAACGATTCGAGGTGCCACCGAACCCATCGACACAATATGCTTCAATGCTTCTTGAACGCTCATATCCAGCTCGATCACATTGGCGCGCGGCACGATCATAAAAAAGCCAGAGGTTGGATTCGGTGTGGTGGGTAAAAATACGTTGACATATTCACCGCCCAACTTACTGTTCACTTCAGGGGCTGCAGTGCCCGTTTGAAAAGCGATTACCCATGACTCAAGATGCGGATAACGAATCAATAGGGCTTTGCGAAACGCTTGGTTATTTCCAGAAAATAATGTGGAGGAAACCTGTTTCACACTCGAATAAATCGAGCGCACGATTGGGATGCGGGTCACAGTTCGGTCCCAAAGCTTAAGCCACCACTGACCCGCAAAATTAATGGCAAGGAAGCCCGTAAATCCAATCACTGCCAAAACAATCAGAATCCCAAGTCCTGGGATTTCACGGAAATGCCGTAGCTCTCCAGAGAACTGACCAGGGGAAACCGTAATGATGGCCGACATTACCCAGCCGAAAATTTGATCGATGACACCCAACCCCCATGTGATCACCCAAATCGTGACCGCCATCGGTATCCAAACCAAAATGCCAGCAATAAAGTATTTTTTCATGAGAATTTGTGCCTAACCCACTATTTTAGCGAGTTAAGGCCAATTCAGGCGAATTTGCCTTAAATGGAATGGATTCGGACCAAAACCAAAAGAGCGCCCACCAAGAATCCACTGAGGAATAAAGCGATACCAAGCCATTGGCGCCGTTTGCGGCGCTCATCGATTAAGAGCTGTTTTAGCAAATCAAACTCTGGGCGCTGCTCTTTGCGATGAACTTGCTCCAGGTTTTCAGCAATGAGGCGTGGCAGGGTAGGCAAAATCTTTGCCCAATTTGGCGCCTCTTTCTTGAGCCCATCAATGAGTCCTCGCAATCCAAGCTGCTGACTCACCCAGCGCTCCAGAATAGGTTTAGCGGTTTTCCAAAGGTCCAGGTCGGGATCCAATTGACGACCTAGGCCCTCCACATTTAACAAAGTCTTTTGCAACAAAGTGAGTTGTGGCTGAATCTCAACCTTAAAGCGACGTGAAGTTTGAAAGAGTCGCATCAACACAATACCCAAAGAAATATCTTTGAGCGGTCGATCAAAATAGGGTTCGCAAACGGTGCGAACTGCCCCCTCCAACTCTTCTAAACGGGTATTAGCTGGAACCCAACCGGATTCAATGTGTAACTCGGCAACGCGCCGGTAATCGCGATTAAAGAATGCCAAGAAGTTCTGGGCTAAATAATTCTTATCAAACTCGCTCAAATTTCCAACAATCCCAAAATCGAGGGAAATATACCGACCAAAGGTATTGGGATCCAAACTAACTAAGATATTTCCTGGGTGCATATCTGCATGAAAGAACCCATACTCAAATACTTGAGTAAAAAAGATTTCGACTCCATCGATAGCGAGCTTCTTAAAATCAACTCCTGCAGCCCGCAGCTCATCGGTTTTCCCAATCGCAATACCATACAT
>JBBAQJ010000001.1:67830-78020 GCA_040400365.1 Polynucleobacter sp.
CCATACATCCGCTCCATCACAATCACATTGGTGTGGCATAAATCCCAAATCATTTCAGGAATCATGAGCTTGTCGGAGTCTGCAAAATTACGGCGCAATTGACTCGCATTAGCCGCTTCGCGCATCAAATCAAGCTCATCGTGCAAATAGGTATCAAATTCAGCAACCACCTCTCGTGGCTTGAGTCGTCGACCATCTTCAGAGACTTTCTCGACAATGCGCGCTAAGTCATGCATTAAGGCCAAATCACTCTCAATCACCGGCAAAATACCGGGGCGCAATACCTTGATGGCAATCTCTTTATTGGCCCACTCGGGATGGGTTTCGTTGCCCCGCAAGACTCCAAAATGAACCTGTGCGACCGATGCACTCGCCACTGGCGTTGCATCGAAGGATGAAAAAATCACTTCAATTGGATGGCCCAATGCTTTTTCAATAATTGCTTTGGATTGTTCATTGGAAAAAGGTGGAACGCGATCTTGTAGCTTTGCTAGTTCGTTGGAAACATCATCGGGCAATAAATCCCTGCGGGTCGATAGAACCTGACCAAATTTGACAAAAATTGGGCCAAGCGCCTCAAGCGCTAAGCGAATCCGCTCGCCACGAGGGAGCTGACTTGGGGAGGTTGATGCAATGAATCCAAGAAAGAGTCGTCGCACACCAGGTCTCAGGTTATCGCGAATCAACCCAAATAAATTAAAACGCCAAGCCGTATAGAAAATAATGCTTAGGCGAACAATACGACTCACAATTAATCCCGACTTTTTTGTAAAAAGGAAATTCGCTTTTCAAGGCGCTCAACCGCATCACGAACTGCCTGGATCTCCATTTTATGAGAAACAAAATCGCGTTGATGCAATAGCACTTTCTTTTCCTCACTTAGGTACTCGACCATATTTCCTTGCAAATCAACGATTGCTTTCTCTGTCGCTTGAGCAAAGCGCTTGGCTTGTGTACAAATAAAGTGCGCAGGTGCATCACCAATCATTTTGGCCAAATCCTCTTCGTACTCCCAACGCAATTGGTTTGAAAGCTTAGCAATCAATTGAGCCAATTGGGCATCACCCGTAATTTTGACAGCTCTCATTGCCCGGTCTTTGATAGTCCCTTGAGGGGCGCTAAGTGCTGAAAAGCTATTGGCATCAACTTCTAAAACCAAATCAGGATGCGGATGTACCTCAGACAAAAGAGCAATGAAGGAATCATCTTGAATTTGCCATTGCATCGAGCCAATTGGCAAAATCAACTCGATCACCCGGCCTTGATGATGACTCAAATCATGCAAAGCCCATTGCTCACGCTCAAGGATATGATTAATGGCGCGGACCAAGGCCGTTTTTGGCAAATCAAAACGCAGGTTCATAGTGTAAAAAACCCGCGCAAGGCGGGTTTTCCGATGGGGGAAAGGTTAAAGCTTAAACCAATTGCTGAATACCAGCTAGAACCCAGCCTCCTGGACCATTGACTGGCTTCGATAGATTCCAAACCTCCCTAAATGGTTCAGCGGGTCCATCTGCCTGCTCCCGAATCATGCCCGAGAACTCAACGCTGCAAAGGTAGGTATTCGCGTCGGTCTCAACGCCCAAGAGTTCAGCGTTTAGCGTAACTACATCGGTATGATTTACACCTTCAGCGCGGCCCTGCAGATCACGTTGCAAACTGGCAAACATTTCGGGGGTTGTAAATTCACGCAATGCCTCAAGATCGCCCGCATCCCAGGCTTTTTGCAAACGCGTGAAATAGTGTTTTGCATTAGCCAAAAATGCGATTTGATCAAAGCCGTCGGGCAGTTGATATGCAGGCGCCTCATCAAGCATTGGGCTTGGCGATCCGAATCCAGTATTGACTGGATGACTGGGCGTAAAAGCAGGTTCTTGTCTTGCTGTTCGTTGCATTCCATTAGAAGCAGGCACTGGGCTTGGCATGTTTTTAGCGCTGGCTGGCATGAAGCGACGCAATACGAATAGCAATGCAAACCCTACTAGAACAGCCAATAAAAGACCTGTCATAAATGATGCAGCAGCCTCACCTAAACCAAAATGCGAAAGTAGGTAAGCAATTCCAAGACCTGCAGCAAGGCCGCCTAACATCCCACCTAGGCCCGAACGCTTCGCTGCAGCGGCTGGGGCAGCAGCTTGTGCAGGTGCCGCAGCGGGTTGCTGAGCTTGCTGGGCTGGCTTTTGTTGGGCTGGCGGCTGAGCTTGCTTCTGCACTGGCGCATTCGCTGAACGACCCACATTGGATCCACCACCCAAACGCTTGGCATCAACAACAGCGATGTGTCCAACGGATAAGAATGCAAAGGACAGTGCAAAAACACTGGCTTTTAAATAAGTACTTTTCATTGAATCAGTCTCCTGTCTGCAATCTGTAAGCATTACTTTACAGTGAATATCTAGTATTTAATACCAAGATGCAAGGCAACGATACCCCCAGTAAGCCTATGGGTATGGACCTCATCAAATCCAGCCTCCTCCATCATGGCTTTGAGGGTTTGTGCGTCCGGATGCATACGAATTGATTCCGCCAAATATTGATAACTAGCGGCATCTTTGGCCACCTTATCTCCAAGCCATGGCAACACCTTAAAGGAATACAGGTCATACATTGGGGCTATGAGTGGGTCTGGCTTGGAGAACTCCAAAATCAAAACCTTACCCCCAGGTCGAATCACCCTTGCCATTTCTGACAAGGCGAGCTCTTTGTGCGTCATATTCCGTAGACCAAATGCAACGCTCACGACATCAAAATGGTGATTTGGGAAAGGAATCTTTTCAGCATCAAACTGAATGCATGGGATCGCAAGACCACGATCCATAAGGCGATCTCGACCTACGGATAGCATGGATGCATTGATGTCACTTAACCACACCTCAGCCTCGGGGTGCATGCCCCACTGCGCCGACTGCGCAAAGGCGTAAGCGAGATCACCCGTTCCACCAGCAATATCAAGTACGCGATCGCCGGGCTTAACGTTCGCTTGGGCTATGGTGAATTTTTTCCAGAGGCGATGCAAACCAGCTGACATCAGGTCATTCATGATGTCGTACTTCGCAGCTACCGAATGGAAAACTTCGGCAACTTTCTCGGCCTTTTGAGACTCATCAACGCTTTGATATCCAAAATGGGTTTTTGACATATCTAATGCCCACAACCGTGGGATTTACTCACCATCGCAGCATCACGATCAACGCCAGCAACCTTGCAGCGTTCTAGGTAATCGTTCCACAATGCCTCTTGGTTTTCACATAACTCATACAAATAGTCCCATGAATAAAGGCCTGAGTCATGGCCATCTGAAAAGGTTGGCTTAATTGCGTAATGACCAACAGGCTCAATATTTACGATGCCAATGTCTCGCTTACCCGTTTGCAAGACCTCTTGTCCCGGTCCATGACCACGCACTTCGGCTGACGGTGAGTAAACGCGTAAAAACTCAAAAGGCAAACGATAGCTCTTACCCTGCTCGTATTGAAGCTCGAGAACCTTTGAGTTCTCATGCACGATTAAATTGGTTGGAATCATTACACCAATACCCTTTCAATTCCGCCTTGGTTGGCCTTGGTTACGTAGCTTTCAAGCCAATTGTCACCCAACAAATGCTTGGCCATTTCAACCACAATGTAATCCGCCTTGGTATCGCTATCACTATCAAAACGCGATAAGCCCTGTAAACAGGATGGGCAACTAGTTAATACTTTAACCTCACCCGTAAAGTCTTTCCTTAAATCGTTAGCGCCCTTTTCCATTTCAATTTGCTTGCGATAACGCACTTGAGTTGAAATATCTGGCCGCGTAATCGCCAGCGTACCTGACTCACCACAGCAACGCTCGTTCTTCGCAATCGCTGTGCCATCCTCAAGTCCAATCAACTCATTGACTGTTTTCAAGGGATCCTGAAGCTTCATGGGGGTGTGGCATGGATCATGGTACATGTATCGAACCCCCTCAACACCCTCAAGTCTTAGGCCTTTCTCGAGCAAGTACTCATGAATATCGATAATTCGACACCCTGGGAAGATTTGATCGAACTGATAGCCTGCTAGTTGGTCGTAACAGGTGCCACAGGAAACCACGACCGTTTTGATGTCGAGATAGTTCAATGTATTGGCCACCCGATGAAATAGCACCCGATTATCCGTAATCATTTTCTCGGCTTTATCAAAGTCACCATTTCCCTTTTGCGGATAACCACAGCATAAATATCCAGGCGGTAGTACCGTTTGCACACCAGCGTGCCAAAGCATTGCCTGAGTCGCCAATCCCACTTGTGAAAATAGTCGCTCCGAGCCACATCCTGGGAAATAGAAAACGGCTTCCGTATCGACACTCGTTTCCAAAGGATTTCGAATGATCGGCACGTAGTCTGCGTTCTCAATGTCCAAAAGTGCGCGGGCGGTCTTTTTGGGTAAATTGCCGGGCATATTCTTATTTACAAAATAAATCACTTGCTCTTTCAAAGCAGGCTTACCGACTGTCGCGGGTGGGGATTGCGTTTGTTTAACGGCCCATTTTTTGAGTAATTGATGGGCAAAGCGCTGTAAGCCATAACCCCATTCAATCATCACTTTGCGACTCATTCGGATAGTTTCTGGATTGGTTGCATTGAGAAACAGCATCGAGGCACTAGTACCCGGGTTAAAGCGGCGCTGCCCCATCTTGCGCAATAGATTGCGCATGTTCATGGTGACATCACCAAAATCGATTTTGACGGGGCAGGGCGTATGGCACTTATGACAAACTGTACAGTGCGCAGCAACGTCATCAAACATTTCCCAATGCCGAATCGATACCCCGCGGCGGGTTTGCTCTTCATATAAAAATGCTTCGATTAGCAATGAGGTAGCAAGAATTTTGTCTCTCGGACTGTATAACAAATTTGCCCGAGGAACATGAGTTGCACAGACTGGCTTGCACTTTCCGCACCGCAAACAATCTTTTACGCTATCGGCAATCGCTCCGATATCGCTTTGTTGCATGATGATCGATTCGTGACCCATGAGTCCAAAGCTTGGGGTATATGCCATTTGCAAATTGGCATTAGGCATCAACTTGCCTTTATTAAAGTGACCGTTTGGATCCACTCGATTTTTATAGGAACGAAATTCCCTTAGCTCCTCATCGGTGAGGTACTCTAATTTCGTAATACCAATGCCATGCTCACCCGAAATCACACCATCTAAGGAGCGCGCCAAAACCATAATGCGATCAACCGCACGGTGCGCATCTTGCAACATCTCATAATCGTCCGAGTTCACTGGAATATTGGTGTGAACATTGCCGTCTCCAGCGTGCATATGCAAGGCAACAAATACGCGTTTGCGCAATATCTTCTGATGAATTGATCTAATTTCTTTTAATACTAAATCAAAGGTGGAACCGCCAAAGATGACTTGGAGTGGAGTTAGCAACTCGTTTTTCCAAGAGGCGCGCAGAGTCCCGTTTTGTAACTGTGGGAAGAACTGATCTATTTTCTCTAACCACTCTGCCCAGCGAGTCCTAACTTCACATAGTAATGTCTGGGCCTGAATAACGCGATCGCCCACCATTTCCGCTCGTGAAATATCCTCAATCTCGTCATTTGCACGAATCGGGAGCGTCGCTTGATTGATATATTGCTCGAGGGCATCGAGTAATTGAATTTTATTTTTAAGCGATAACTCGATATTAATTTGATCAATCCCGTCGGTGTACTCCCCCATTCGCTCGAGCGGAATCACCACATCCTCGTTAATCTTGAACGCATTGGTATGCTTTGCAATCGCCGCGGTTCTCGCTCGATCTAACCAAAACTTCTTACGCGCCTCAGCGCTCACTGCCACAAAGCCTTCGCCCACACGCCGATTGGCCATACGCACTACTTCGCTAGTCGCGGCAGCAACCCCCTCCTCATCCTCTCCAGCGATATCACCGATGAGCACCATCTTGGGCAAACCGTTGCGTTTGGATTTTGTGGAATACCCCACCGCTTTTAAATAGCGGTCATCGAGGTGCTCTAGTCCCGCTAAAAGGGGTCCACCTTTTTTACTTAAATCATCCAAATACGCTTTGATCTCAACAATGCTGGGAATGGCTTCACGTGCTTGGCCGAAAAACTCCAAACAGACAGTGCGCATATGTTTTGGCATACGATGCAAAATCCAGGTCGCACTCGTAATCAGACCATCGCAACCTTCCTTTTGAATTCCCGGTAAGCCGGATAAAAATTTATCCGTCACATCTTTACCTAAACCTGCTTTCCTAAACTTAGCGCCCTCGATTTCTAAAATCTCAGAACGTAAAACCTTGGCTTGTGGTGCCGCCTTACCATCCGACCAGATCAAACGAAATCTGGCAATGTCCTGATCATGAATCTTGCCAAGATTGTGGTCAAGCCGCAGAACGTCTAACCAATTTCCATCGGGATCCACCATGCGCCAACTGGCCAGGTTATCCAGTGCGGTTCCCCATAAGACTGCTTTCTTACCACCTGCGTTCATGGCGATATTTCCACCAATGCAACTAGCATCAGCGGAGGTTGGATCGACAGCAAAAACGAGTCCTTGTTTTTCTGCAGCATCCGCAACACGACGGGTCACAACGCCCGCCCCAGAAAAAATCGTGGGTACCGGAGCACTTAGGCCAGGCAACGCAGAATGCACGACCGCTCCAAGATCAATTAACTTCTCCGTATTAATCACTGCCGACATTGCCACCATTGGAATTGCGCCACCGGTATAACCCGTGCCGCCGCCGCGCGGAACAATGGTGAGTCCCAAGTCGATGCAAGCTCTGACCAAGTTTGGGATTTCTGCTTCGGTGTCTGGCTTCAGAACAACAAATGGATACTCAATTCGCCAATCTGTTGCATCGGTAACGTGCGCAACACGCGACATTCCATCAAATGCGATATTGTCGACATGTGTAAATTTGCTAAATACCCTCTTTGCCTGCTTGCGCAATTGCGAAACGGTTTGAAAGTTATTCGCAAAGGATTCCACTGCGGTGCGAGCGGCTAATATCAATTCGTTAACTTGCTCAGCAAAATCTCCCGAGATCCGTTTTTCAACCTCACCTAAACGATGCCACAAGGCTTGAATGAGTGCCTCGCGACGTTTGGGGTTATCTAATAAATCATCTTGCAGATAGGGATTACGCTCGACAACCCAAATGTCGCCTAACACCTCAAACAGCATCCTGGCAGAGCGACCTGTACGTCGCACACCACGCAACTGCTCCAAAATTTCCCAGGCCTTGGCCCCTAAAAGACGAATGACGATCTCTCGATCGGAAAATGAGGTGTAGTTATACGGAATCTCACGAAGACGATGGGATTGCGTATCGATCTCAGACAAGCTATCTAAGGAGATAGGTGCGTTCATGGTGGCCAGTCGATTAAAGCTCTATTTTAGATGAGCTTGATCATTCCCGTTGCCAATCGATTTGGCACAATACTGAATTAATTTAAGGACTTATGTGCCAAGCATGGTACGCTTTCGTGATGAAAAATGATTATTTACACCGAATTGAGAACGCTAAGGTCTACGACGTTGCTCGTAAAACAGAATTAGAAAAGGCCCGGGATCTGAGCGCGCGCCTCCAAAACACGATTCTTTTAAAGCGTGAAGACAGTCAACCGGTCTTCTCATTCAAGTTGCGTGGTGCATACAACAAAATGGCCGGATTGAGCCCAGCGGCTCTTAAAAAGGGTGTGATTGCAGCCTCTGCCGGCAATCATGCACAAGGTGTTGCACTGTCCGCTGCCAAACTCAAATGTAAAGCAGTGATCGTGATGCCAATTACCACTCCTCAGGTCAAAATTGACGCGGTGAAGGCTCATGGCGGCAAGTGGGTTGAACTGGTTTTAACCGGTGACTCTTACAGCGATGCCTATCAAGAAGCTCAGCTGCTTCAGAAAAAGAAGGGGTATACCTTTATCCATCCTTTTGATGATCCAGATGTCATCGCTGGTCAAGGCACGATTGCTAAAGAAATCCTCGATCAACATCCCGATCCAATTGATGCCATTTTTGTGGCTATTGGCGGAGGGGGGCTGATCTCTGGAATCGGCGCCTACATTAAATCGGTTAGACCAAAGATCAAAGTGATTGGTGTGCAAACGGTCGACTCAGATGCCATGAAACAGTCTTTACATCTGGGTAAGCGCATTGAACTGAAAGAAGTTGGTTTGTTCTCGGACGGAACCGCGGTCAAGCAGGTGGGCAAGGAAACCTTTAAGGTCTGCCAACAGGTAGTTGACGACATTGTCTTAGTGGATACCGATGAAATCTGCGCTGCGATCAACGATGTTTTTACCGACACACGCAGTATTTTGGAGCCCGCAGGCGCGCTCGCCATCGCAGGTTTAAAGAAATACGTTGAGAAGCATCACCTCAAAAAGAAAACCCTGGTAGCCATTGCGTGTGGTGCCAATATGAATTTCAGTCGTCTACGATTTGTGGCTGAACGTGCCGATGTGGGTGAATTTCGTGAGGCGATCTTTGCGATCACCATTCCCGAAGAGCGAGGATCCTTTAAAGCATTTTGCAAAATGCTTGGTAAACGCAATGTCACTGAATTTAACTATCGCATTGCACATGCTGATCAAGCGCATATTTTTGTTGGTATTGGCACCCAACGTGCCGGCGATAACAAAACGATTGCCAGCGCCTTTCGTAAAGCCGGCTTTGCAACCATTGATCTAAGCCATGATGAGTTGGCAAAAACACATCTAAGGCACATGGTTGGTGGCAGTTCCGCTTTGGCCAAAGATGAACTACTCTATCGCTTTGAGTTTCCAGAGCGTCCAGGTGCGCTGATGCGCTTTCTGGATAGCCTGGCCCCGAATTGGAATATCAGTTTGTTTCATTACCGTAATCACGGGGCTGATTATGGACAAATCTTGTTGGGTATTCAGGTACCGAAGAACGAACAGCCGGCTTTTAAACAATTTTTGACGACTTTGGGCTATCCTCATTGGGATGAAAGCAAGAATCCTGCTTACCGCCTATTTCTAAAATAAGATGTCCTACACCCTCGCTGGAAAATTAGTCGTTGCCATTTCATCGAGAGCACTCTTTGATTTTGAAGAGGAAAATCGCCTGTTTGAAGAAAGTGATGACAGCGCCTACATGAAATTGCAGCTAGAACGCCTAGCGATTCCAGCCCAAGTGGGCGTTGCTTTTCCTCTCGTTAAAAAATTACTACGCTTTAATCAAGATCAGCCGCGCGTCGAAGTGGTGATCCTGTCGCGTAACGATCCGGTGAGTGGTTTGCGTGTGTTTCGTTCCGCCAAACACCATGGCCTTAGCATTGAGCGTGGCGTGTTTACCCGAGGCAGACCGCCGTATCACTACTTAAAATCGCTACAAGCCAACCTCTTTTTATCGGCAAATGAAGAAGATGTACGCGCCACGCTTGACGCCGGCTTTCCGGCTGCGCGCGTCTACCCAGAATCCACCAAAATGGCTGAGAACAATCCTAATGAAATCCGCATCGCCTTTGACGGAGATGCTGTTTTATTTTCAGATGAGGCCGAACAAGTTTTTCAGGATCAAGGTCTAAAGGCGTTTGTTGATCATGAGAGTCAACGTGCCGCCATTCCATTGCCACCAGGCCCATTCAAGCCCCTGCTTGCCGCCCTTCATCAACTGCAAACGGAGACTGAGCCTAAAAATGAAATGCGCATCCGCACCGCCTTAGTAACCGCCCGCTCCGCACCAGCCCATGAACGTGCCATTCGCACTTTGATGAACTGGGGAATTGATGTGGATGAGGCGATGTTTCTTGGGGGCTTATCCAAGCGCGAGTTTCTAAAGGAGTTCGAGCCTGACTTTTTCTTTGATGATCAAACGGGGCATTGCAATGCCGCCTCCAGTGTTGCCCCAACAGGGCATGTAATCTCTGGGGTTAGCAATACCAACCGGTCCAAAACCTAAATTTTTCCATGTCTGAATTTGTTCTCGGTCAGCAAAGCGCTTACCCCAATCAATATGACCCAGGTTTGCTCTTTCCCATCCCTCGTGCTAAGAATCGCAAGAAACTGGGCATTGAGCAAGGCTCACCTCTACCGTTTTTAGGAGCTGACCTTTGGAATGCATTTGAATTGAGCTGGCTAAACCCCAAAGGTAAACCACAAATCGCAATAGCTGAATTTGCGATTCCTGCAGAGTCGCCATGCATGATTGAGTCGAAGTCGTTCAAACTCTACC
>JBBAQJ010000002.1:0-51585 GCA_040400365.1 Polynucleobacter sp.
TCTCAAAAAAGTTTCTCTCTTTTTTCAGATCTATCATTTCTGACATCCATGGAAATGGATTCTCTTCATTTGGATACATCGCGTCAAGTCCTATTTGCATACAACGACGATTACAGATGAAGCGAAGGTAGCTTTTGAACATCGGCGCATTGAGTCCAAGCACCCCTCTTGGCATCGTATCCTCGGCATAGCGATACTCCAACTCCACTGCTTTTTCAAAGATGCTCCGAATCTCTTCTTTGAACGCAGAAGTCCATAACTGCGGGTTCTCCAGCTTGATTTGGTTGATTAAATCAATGCCAAAATTGCAATGCATCGACTCATCACGCAAGATGTATTGATACTGCTCCGCTGCCCCCATCATTTTGTTTTGACGGCCCATCGCGAGGATTTGCGTAAAACCAACATAAAAGAACAAACCTTCCATCACGCAGGCAAAAACAATCAGGGAGCGTAATAGTTTTTGATCGTTTTCAAGGGTGCCGGTCTTAAAAGCGGGATCAGTGAGCACATCAATAAACGGAATCAAGAACTCGTCTTTGTCCCGAATCGAGGGAACTTCATGGTAAGCATTGAAGATTTCGGCTTGATCCAGACCCAAGGACTCAACAATGTACTGGTAGGCATGGGTGTGGATGGCCTCTTCAAAAGCCTGACGCAATAAGTACTGACGGCACTCTGGGGCCGTAATTTGGCGATAGGTTCCCAATACGATGTTATTCGCTGCCAAGGAATCTGCGGTCACAAAGAAACCCAAATTACGCTTAATAATGCGGCGCTCATCTTCAGTTAGGCCATTGGGATCTTTCCAGAGCGCAATATCGCGGTTCATATTGATTTCTTGGGGCATCCAATGGTTAGCACAGCCAGCTAGGTACTTTTCCCAAGCCCACTTGTACTTAAAAGGAACCAGCTGATTAACATCGGTTGTGCCATTAATCACCCGCTTATCGGCAACATTCACGCGACGCTCAGTTGCATCAGCCATTGGCTTTGCTGCCACTTGGGCTGGGGGAGCAACAGCCACCTGATCAGCCACAGGGACAACTTGCACTGGCGGAACGGCCATTGGCGAGGGTGGCGGCACAAATCCTGCCTTAGCAAGGGCTGGAGCGACTTCTTCATCCCAGTTCAACATACTTTTCTCCTAATTCGTACTTGTTCTATTGTTTTAATTAAGCTTACTGACAGGCTTCACATTCTTCAAACCCTGGATCGCCAGGACGCATGGTGCAAACCGGGCCATCTGCGGCAACCGCTCCAGCGGTACTAGCAGCAGCCCCACTGGAAACCGCATTGAGCTGGCCAGTAGCGACGGTCGATTTCTCAACATGGGTCGCTGCCATGGTCCGCAAGTAATACGTTGTTTTCAAACCCCGAATCCAGGCCAACTTATAGGTGTCATCCAATTTCTTACCGGAAGCGCCGGCCATATAGATGTTCAGCGATTGCGCTTGATCGATCCACTTTTGACGACGTGAGGCAGCTTCAACCAACCAGCTTGGCTCAACCTCAAAAGCAGTCGCATATAAATCGCGCAGATCTTGGGGAATACGATCAATTTTGGACAAGGTGCCATCAAAATACTTCAAATCCGCAATCATCACCTCATCCCAGAGTCCGCGATCCTTCAAATCTCGGACTAAGTAGTCGTTTACCACGGTGAACTCGCCAGAAAGATTGGATTTCACGAACAAATTCTGGAAAGTGGGCTCAATACAGGCCGAGACGCCAATAATGTTTGAGATCGTTGCGGTTGGGGCAATTGCGACACAATTGGAGTTACGCATGCCGTATTGCTTAATCTGGGTGCGCAAGGTATTCCAATCCATGGTGCTTGACTGATCTACTTCAACATAGCCGCCGCGCTCCTCTTGCAGCATCTTCAGCGTATCTTGGGGCAAAATGCCGCGATCCCACAGCGATCCTTGATAACTGCTATATGTACCGCGCTCTTTGGCGAGCTCACTCGATGCCTGATAGGCGTAGTAACAAACCGCTTCCATCGAAGTATCAGCAAACTTAACCGCCGCTTCACTTGCGTAGGGAATACGTTGCATGTGCAAGCAATCTTGGAAGCCCATAATCCCAAGACCGACTGGGCGGTGCTTCATATTGGAGTTACGAGCCTTCGCAACCGCATAGTAATTGATATCAATCACGTTATCGAGCATGCGCATTGCAGTCTGGATGGTTTTCTTAAGCTTAGCGTGATCGAGCACCATCTGACCGTTAGCATCGGTAGTCATGTGGGCGGTAAGATTCACCGAGCCCAAATTACAAACAGCGATTTCGCTCTCATTGGTGTTGAGGGTAATCTCAGTACACAAATTGGATGAATGCACCACGCCTACATGCTGTTGAGGACTACGAATATTGCAAGGATCTTTGTAGGTGATCCAAGGATGTCCGGTCTCAAATAGCATCGCTAACATCTTGCGCCATAGTTGAACCGCAGGGATCTTCTTCGATGGCTTGATTTCGCCAGCCTCAGCACGTTTTTCATAGGCAATATAGGCTTGTTCGAAGGCCTTGCCATATTTGTCATGTAAATCAGGGGTGCTGGATGGGGAAAACAAAGTCCACTCGCCGTTTTCCATCACCCGCTTCATAAATAAATCGGGGATCCAGTTGGAGGTGTTCATATCGTGGGTACGGCGGCGATCGTCGCCAGTATTTTTGCGAAGCTCTAAAAACTCCTCGATATCTAAGTGCCAGGTCTCCAGATAGGCGCAAACAGCACCCTTGCGCTTACCACCTTGGTTTACGGCTACAGCGGTATCGTTCACAACCTTTAAGAATGGGACAACACCCTGCGACTTGCCATTGGTTCCCTTAATATGGCTACCCAAGGCACGCACATTGGTCCAGTCATTTCCTAAACCACCAGCAAACTTGGATAACAAGGCATTCTCTTTCAAGGCCTCGTAAATACCGTCCAAATCATCATCCACCGTGGTGAGGTAGCAACTCGATAGCTGCGAGCGCAGAGTCGCTGAGTTAAATAATGTTGGGGTACTCGACATGAAATCGAAGGTCGAAAGAACCTCATAAAACTCAATCGCACGACGCTCACGCTCTGGCTCATTTAAAGCCAAGCCCATTGCCACACGCATGAAAAATGCCTGCGGCATTTCAATCCGATGGTCCTCAATGTGCAAGAAATAGCGGTCGTAGAGGGTTTGGAGACCTAAATAATTAAATTGCAAATCCCGATCAGCATTCAGAGCAGCCGAGATTTTGCTCAGATCAAATTCTAAAAGGCGGGGATCCAACAGTTCTGCCTCAATACCCTTACGAATAAATTGGGGGAAATAGTTTGGATACTCAGACTGCATATCGCCTTGCAAGACCTCGCGCCCCAGAATTTCCTTCCGAATCACATGCATCAAAATACGAGCAGTCACCTGGCTATACGCTGGGTCTTTCTCGATCAGAGTGCGCGATGCCAAAATAGCCGAGTCATATACCTGCGCCATGGGGACGCCATCATAGAGATTCTTGATGGTCTCGGTCATGATGGGGCTTGCATCAATGTGGTTACCCAATCCTTCGCATGCTGCCTCAATCACACTGCGCAAAGCAGCAACGTTCAGGGGCCTAGTAACCCCGTTGTCATTCACTTGCACGGAAGGCAAGCTAGGGTCGGCGACTTGCTCTTGAGCCGCGCTTTGCTGCGCAGCGCGTTCCTGATTGCGCTTTTCACGATAAAGAACATAAGCGCGAGCAACGTTATGTTCCCCGCTACGCATCAAGGCTAACTCAACCTGATCCTGAATGTCTTCAATATGAAAGGTTCCGCCATTGGGACGGCTGCGCAATAGTGCACGAACCACGTTTTGGGTCAGCTGCTCAACTTGCTCACGAATCCGTGCTGAGGCTGCACCCTGACCACCGTTGACCGCCAAAAAGGCTTTTGTCACTGCAATTGCAATTTTCGAGGGCTCAAAAGCAACTACCGAACCATTACGACGAATGATTTTGTAGTCTGAAAGCTGGGTGGTTTGAGCAAGACCTACGCCACCGGCGACATAGTTAGCGGATGGGGTTTGGGTCAAATTACCGACGGGGCTAACGCCTCCATGACTCATGGTGCCTGCTTGGCCAGCTGCTTGAGGATCGGCGAAGGTCATATTGCTCCTGCTATATATATGTATTTATTGGAAAAAAGACAAATTTGTAACAAAAACACTAGATATAGTGGTTTTGAATTGTTCTAGATACTAAGTATAGGTAAATATTTTAAATTAGGTAAGTTCTTTTTTACAGAATTTATTAGTAATTTCCCTATTTTTGATAGAAATGAAATCTTCAAAAAAAGTGATGTAAGCGGCCGCTTACCTGATGGAGATACAGCTAGCGGGAGTCAAGCCCAAAAGGCAATTGTTCCTCGCTTAAATTTGCTAAGCGTTGTATTCGCACCCAATCAAATGATTTGCCTGGGTCGGTCTTACGATCGGGCGCAATATCGCTATGTCCCGCAAACCGCAAGTTGGAAAAATTCTTTTCTAAGAGGTCAATCAGTTGGGCAAGTGCCGCATATTGCTCATTGGTAAACGCACAATCTCCATCCCCCACCAACTCAATGCCGATGGAAAAATCATTACAGCGCTCACGCTCAAAAAATTGGGATACACCTGCATGCCAAGCCCGTTTATGAACCGATACCAGCTGAATCACTTGCCCATCACGATCAATCAAGAAATGGCTTGAAACCTTCTGATGCGCAATTTGCTCAAAATAAGGGTGGGCACGAGCATCTAACTTATTTTGAAAAAAATCAATAATGTGACCGCTGCCAAATTGACCGGGCGGCAAACTAATGTGATGAATAACCGCCAAATCTGGCTTAGCCGGAGTGGGTCGATCATCAAAGTTAGGAGAAGCTCGCCACTGAGCCCTCCCCCACCAACCCTTTTGACTTAGACGATCGCGGTGATCGGCACAGCAGTAATAGCGACCATCCCATGCAATCGCATCATCTTCGGGTAAGTGAAGATCGCAATACGAACAAGAGACCATGCGCTTGGGCTTTAACTGAGAAGGTGGTGCTGACTTCGGCTCCAAAGCCTTTTCTTGATCACGCTTTTTCTTAATCACCAACCACCAATAGGCAAAGGCCAACCCCAAGCCTAGCAAAATCCATTTCAGCAAAATTAGGTTCTCTGTAAAATCACTTCGGCCACAAAGCGTGTGCCAGCATAGGTCAACAACAGGGCCACAAATCCACCCAAGACCCACCGCACTGCCGTTGGCCCTCGCAAACCAACCCTCAGGCGCGCGGCCACTAAACCGCTAAATAAGAGCCACGATAAGAGCGCAAAAACCGTTTTATGGTCGAAAACCAGTGGCTTACCGAACAGCTCTTGTGAGAAAAATAGGCCCGAGAAAACGGTCATACTCAAAAGTGCATATCCGACATAGAGCAAACGGAACAAGAAGCTCTCCATAGTCAATAATGGTGGCAGACTTTCAATCCAGGTTGGTGCGCCGCTCATGCCATTGGCCATGCCTTTACGCAACGCACGATCTTGCAGGCTCATTAAGACCGCCAGCATCGCTGATAAGCTAAAAAAGCCCACTGCAAAGGTTGCAACAATAAAGTGCGCCTTAAACCAAGGATCGGCGACGGCGCGTTGAGAAATGACCGACCCCGGAAAGAGATCGGGCAGGATCGCACAAAACATCGCCATGCTGATGGTCATCAGCCGCAAGCTTGAAATGGGCAAGAAAAAGCTCTGAATCCAGTAAAAACTGAGTCCCACCCAAGCCATCAGGGAAAGATCTTGCGCAAAACCAAATACAAAGCGCTCCCCATTAAAAATGGACTCATACAACAAGATTCCATGAATGATCAACACGATCAGAATCAAAATTTGAACCAAGCCAACAAAAAATGGGGTCTCAGGACGCCTTTGGTCGCGATAACCCAAAACAATAATTAGTAAAAGATAAAGTAAGGATGGCAGCCAGCCAAATCCCGAGTAACCTAAAATAGTCATTTCGAAAGTCTAATCGATAAATGCTTGAGAATCTGACCGACCGCTTAAGTCGTGTGGTTAAAACCATGCGGGGCCAAGCTCGCCTGACAGAAAGCAATACAGCCGACATGCTGCGCGAGATTCGTCTCGCCTTACTTGAGGCGGACGTCGCTTTACCGGTTGTAAAGAATCTCATGGAGCAAATCAAGTTCAAGGCGCTTGGTGAGGATGTGGTGGGCAGCCTAACGCCTGGTCAAGCCTTGGTAGGGGTCGTACAACGCGAACTCGCCCTCATCATGGGCGGGGATGAAGAAGAGTCTGGGAAATTAAATCTAGCCACCCAACCTCCTGCGGTCATCTTGATGGCTGGTTTGCAAGGTGCTGGTAAAACGACCTCAGCTGCCAAACTTGCCAAGTTCTTGCAAGAAAAGTTAAAGAAAAAGGTTTTAACCGTTTCATGTGATGTGTATCGGCCGGCTGCGATCGAACAGTTAAAAACCGTCAGCGCCCAAGTTGGCGCAGAATTCTTTCCAAGCACGCCTGATCAAAATCCAATTCACATCGCCAATGCAGCGCTCGATTGGGCCAAGCGCCATTACCACGATGTTTTGATTGTTGATACGGCAGGTCGTTTAGGTATTGACGAGCAAATGATGCAAGAGATCAAATCGTTGCATGCGAGCGTAAAACCAATCGAAACGCTTTTTGTTGTCGATGCCATGCTCGGTCAAGACGCCGTTAATACGGCGCGGGCTTTTCACGAGGCATTACCCCTGAGCGGTGTCATTCTCACGAAACTCGACGGCGATTCCCGCGGAGGCGCAGCGCTGTCAGTTCGTCACATTACCGGTGTACCCATCAAATTTATCGGCGTTGCAGAAAAAATGGATGGGCTTGAGGCATTTGATGCCGAGCGCATGACCAACCGCATACTGGGCATGGGCGACATCTTGGCCTTAGTTGAACAAGCCCAACAAAATGTCGATGTTGAGCAAGCCCAAAAGATTGCCAAAAAAATACAAAAGGGTGGCTTTGATCTTGGTGACTTCCGAGAGCAAATTAAGCAAATGCAAAATATGGGGGGCATGGCCAATCTGCTCGATAAATTACCCAGCCAAATTGCGCAGCAGGCTAGTAAAGCCAACTTAGGAATGGCTGATAAACAAATGAAGCATATGCAAGGGATCATCGATAGCATGACCCCGCAAGAGCGTGCCAAACCCGAGCTACTCAAAGCGAGTCGCAAGCGTCGCATTGCTGCTGGTGCGGGCGTCCAAGTTCAAGAGGTCAATCGCCTCTTGGCGCAATTTGAACAAATGCAAGGCATGATGAAGCAAATGAAAGGCGGCAAGATGGCCAAGATGATGGGTTCGCTTGCCGCCCGCGGTGCCGCCAAAGGTCTTGGCGGACTATTCAAAAAGTAAGGCTTAAATCAGGTTATTTTTTGCAGTATTGATGGCGGTCGTAATTGTCTGTGTGATCGACTTCAGCGGTATTAATTGAGCCGCACCTTCACGACGCCCCTGAAACTCAACCTGATCTTCTTTCAGGCTGCGCTCGCCAATCACGACACGATAAGGAATACCAATCAACTCCCAGTCTGCAAACATCGCGCCCGTACGCTCACCGCGATCATCTAAAACCACATCCACGCCAGCAGCAAGAAGCTCTTGATGTAAATGGTTGGCAGCGTCGCGCACTGCCTCGGATTTATCGTAGCCTACCGGACAAACCACGACCTCAAATGGAGCCATGGAAATCGGCCAAATAATCCCACGCTCGTCGTGACCCTGCTCAATCGCAGCGCCTAATAAACGGGTCACACCAATTCCGTAACAGCCCATCACCATGGGTTGAGCTTTGCCATTTTCGTCAAGATAAGTGCACTTCATCGCTTCGGAATATCGAGTTCCCAACTGAAAGACATGACCCACTTCAATGCCGCGACAAATTTCGAGGGTGCCCTTTCCATCCGGCGAGGGATCGCCAACCACTGCATTACGCACATCCGCTATCAATGGCTCGGGTACATCTCGCCCCCAATTAACGCCAGTCAAGTGGTAGCCTTCGGCATTGGCGCCGCAAACAAAGTCACTCATATTTGCCACAGTGCGATCGGCAATCACTTGAACTGAAGACGGCAATCCAACCGGACCTAAGTAACCCACTGGTGAACCGCATGCTGTTTGGATTTCAGCATCGGTGGCAAAACGGAAGGCACTTAAGCCAGGGATCTTATTAACCTTGATTTCATTGAGCTCATGATCGCCCCTGAGCAACACCATAAATAGTTTGGCGGATCCAGTTTCTTGATCAACTGCTAACACTAAGGATTTAATGGTGTTTGACAGATCGATCTTGAGAAACTGCGCAACATCCTCGCAACGCTTTTGACCTGGCGTTGCCACTTTCTGCATACTTGCTTTTGGAGCGGCGCGCTGTGCAATCAGAGCAACCGACTCAGCCGCTTCTAAATTGGCGGCGTAATCCGAATTAGGGCAATAAACAATCGCATCTTCACCGGTATCGGCAATCACATGAAACTCTTGGCTGCCTGACCCTCCGATCGCACCATTGTCGGCAGCGACGGCTCGAAACTGCAAGCCCATGCGTTGAAAGATTCGGACATAAGCATCAAACATCAATGCATAGGATTTTTTCAAGCCCACCTGATCGCGATCAAATGAATAAGCATCTTTCATGCTGAACTCACGACCCCGCATGATCCCAAAACGGGGGCGGCGCTCATCACGAAACTTCGTTTGAATTTGATAAAAATTGACGGGCAATTGTTTGTAGCTTCTGATCTCCGAGCGCGCAAGATCAGTAATTACCTCTTCGGAGGTCGGCTGAATCAGGTAATCGCGCTCATGGCGATCTTTAATGCGCAACAACTCGGGGCCCATTTTTTCCCAACGGCCCGTCTCTTGCCATAGCTCAGCGGGTTGAACGATCGGCATCAAAAGCTCGATTGCTCCGGCGCGATTCATTTCTTCCCGAATAATGTTCTCGACCTTCCGAATTACCTTAAGCCCGAGAGGGAGATAGTTATAAATGCCGGCACTTAATTTACGAATCAGACCAGCGCGCACCATCAGTTGGTGGGATACGATCTCAGCGTCAGCCGGAGCCTCTTTCAGGGTTGCAAGAAAGGTTTGTGAAGCTTTCATGAGTGACTATAATCAAATCGTTGATTTTAAAGGATTAAAGATTAGGGGCTAAAAGGTACGATTATGCTTGACCGCGAAGGCTATCGACCTAATGTTGGTATTGTGCTTCTCAATGCTCGTAACGAAGTATTTTGGGGCAAACGGATTGGACAACACTCTTGGCAATTTCCGCAAGGAGGAATTGCGCACGGAGAAAGTCCTGAAGAAGCGATGTACCGCGAACTCCACGAGGAAGTGGGGCTTTTTCCTCACCATGTGGAGATTATTGGGCGCACCCGTGATTGGATTCGCTACGATGTGCCCGAAGAGTTCTTACGCCGCCAAATGAATCACCGTCATCAGCGTGTCGCTTATAAGGGTCAAAAACAGATCTGGTTCTTGCTGCGAATGCTGGGTCAGGATCACGAAATTCAGCTTCGTGCCACAGGCCACCCTGAGTTTGATGCGTGGCGGTGGCATCCGTATTGGATTGAACTCGACACCGTGATTGATTTCAAGCGCGAGGTCTATCAACTCGCACTCTCTGAGCTCGCTCGGTTTATTGCCACCACCAACCAAATGCAACAATTAGTCTGGGGGGCGCCACTGCACGCCTCACACCCCTCATGAATCGATTCTGGCTAGCATTGCTTGCTTCATCTGCCTTCGTTCTGAGTGCATGTTTCTCGGATCCATTGGCTGATGGTACGGATCCGTTTGCACCAACCGTATTTAAGGAGGGTGAAACACCCATGCCTTTAAATCCGCCCAATAAAAAATATTTGATACCTTTTTCAGTATCGCAAACCACCATTTTCAAGTTTGCGGTTGATACCGAATCCATCAAGATTGGAAACGATGGTGTTACGCGCTACATTGTTGTGATTACCAATCCCAGTGGCGGTCAAAACGCTTACTTTGAGGGAATTCGGTGCGATACCTTTCAGTGGCGCCTGTATGGAACTCTTGAAACTAATCAACAATGGCGAGCTAATCCACTAGGAAGCTGGCTAGCCATTAAAGATAATGTCCCCAATCGCTATCAGGCAGCTTTGGCTCAGGGCGCTTTTTGTAATCTGGCCTCCCAGGAAAAGAGTTATGCCAAGGTTGTGAAGTCGCTCGACCCCAATAACTTTTTGGGGATCATTGCTCCTGTCGGATCCGAAGCCGAGCTACCAACTATTCGTTAATTAGACCTTACTCAACAAGGTTCCAATCGACTCGCCTTGATAGAGACGCACTAAGACATTCGGCTCGCGACCGGATGCAATCACGGTACTCGCCCCGGTTTGTACCGCTGTTTTAGCTGCTAATACTTTTGTTAGCATTCCGCCTTTACCCAAATCGCTTCCTGCGCCCCCTGCCATGCGCTCTAAGGCAAGGTCACCGGCGATTGCAAAATCAACCATCGTAGCGGTGGCATCCTTACGAGGATCAGCGGTATATAGCCCACCTTGATCCGTCAAAATGATCAGGACGTCGGCGTCTACCAAATTAACAACGAGTGCCGCTAAGCTATCGTTATCTCCAAATTTAATTTCATCGGTAACAACCGTATCATTCTCATTAATGATCGGAACAACACCTAAGGAGAGCAGTGTTTGCAAGGTTGCCTTTGCATTTGCATGGCGCTCTTCATTGGCTAAGTCAGCATTAGTTAACAGAACCTGTGCAGTATGCACGCCAAATTTTGCAAAGCATGATTCATAAACTTGCACCAAACCCATTTGCCCAACAGCCGCTGCTGCTTGGAGCTGATGAATTTCTTGTGGACGCTGGGTCCAAGCTAAGCGCTGCATTCCTTCGGCAATGGCACCAGAGCTCACCATCAATACCTGACAGCCTTGCTTTAGCAAATTAGAGACCTGCTCTGCCCAAGTAGCAATCGCAGTTCGATCTAGCCCTTCGCCATTATTGGTCACCAGGGTAGACCCAACCTTCACAACAATTCGTTTTGCTTCTGAAATCGTTTTTTTCATCACTATTACTCGTCTAAAAAACGGGGGTCTTCAGCACGCTCTTCCTCTAAGTCGCGGTCTTTGCGAAGTCCATCCAAATAGTCTTGAATCGCATAACAAAGACGATCGCAACCTTCGCCCGTAAGGGCAGAAACCTCAAATACGGGACCCTGCCATTCAAAGCGTTTTAAGAAGTCAGCAATGGTTTGCTCTCGATCCTCGGGTTGCAACATATCGACCTTATTTAATACCAACCAACGTGGCTTTTGATACAAGGCCTCATCGTATTTGCGCAGCTCATTGACAATCGCCTTGGCGTCAGCGACTACATCGACATTTTCATCAAAAGGAGCAATATCAACCAGATGCAAGAGCACGCCGGTACGCTGCAGATGCCTTAAGAATCGGTGACCAAGCCCGGCACCCTCGGCAGCACCCTCGATGAGTCCTGGAATATCTGCAATTACAAAGCTGCGCTCATTACCAACCCGTACCACCCCCAAATTAGGATGTAAGGTGGTGAATGGATAATCGGCAATCTTGGGGCGCGCATTCGATACAGCGGTAATCAAGGTGGACTTACCGGCATTGGGCATCCCCAATAAACCAACATCGGCCAATACTTTTAATTCCAGCTTTAATTTACGGCGCTCGCCTGGCTTACCATTGGTCTTCTGACGCGGTGCTCGATTAGTGCTACTTTTGAAATGAATATTGCCCCAACCTCCAACCCCACCTTGAGCAAGACAAATTCGCTCACCATGTTTTGTTAAGTCGGCAATTAACTCATTGGTCTCTAAATCCGCAATAATGGTTCCAACTGGCATCCGCAACTCGATATCGTCTCCAGCGCGTCCATAACAATCCGCACCCCGTCCGGGCTCGCCATTCTTTGCGGTATGGGTTTTGGAATATCGATAATCAATCAGGGTATTGATGTTGCGATCCGCAATCGCATAAACACTGCCCCCGCGACCACCATCACCGCCGTCTGGGCCGCCAAACTCGATAAATTTCTCGCGGCGCATTGAGGCACTACCGGCACCACCATTGCCGGCAATCACTTCAATTTTGGCTTCGTCAATGAATTTCATAAATAAAAAGGCCTCGCAATCTGCGAGGCCTGTTTCTGTTGATTAATTTGGTTTAAAGAAATCTCAGTCAGGCCGCTTATGAACGAGGCAAAACTGAAACTTGCGCTTTCTTCATTGCGCCTTTAACTCCAAACTCCACTTGTCCATCAATCAAAGCAAATAAGGTATGGTCCTTGCCCATTCCAACATTGACGCCAGGATGAACTTTGGTACCACGCTGACGAACAATAATTCCACCAGCATTGATTGCTTGACCGCCATAGACTTTAACGCCCAAGCGTTTTGATTCGGAGTCGCGACCGTTGCGTGTTGAGCCGCCGCCTTTTTTCTGTGCCATCTTTCTCTCCTAACTCAGGCCTTAATCGACTTAATCAGAATCTCTGTGTAATTCTGACGATGGCCCTGATGTTTTTGATAATGCTTACGACGACGCATCTTAAAGATTTTCACCTTATCGTGACGTCCCTGGGAGACCACAGTAGCCATCACAGCGGCCCCATTAACCAAAGGATCGCCCACTTTAAGCGATGTGCCCTCGCCTACGGCGAGAACTTGGTCAAGAGTAATGTCGCTGCCGATGTCCGCTGGTATCTGTTCTATTTTCAATTTTTCGCCAGCAGCAACTTTATACTGTTTGCCACCGGTTTTTATGACCGCGTACATGGTTAAACCTCTCAAAAAGTACTACAAGTAATTACAAATCAACTTATTTCGCAGCATGATTTCCTTAAAAGTCGGTGACTTACAGAAAACCTGCCACTTTAAGCTAAGCCAAGTATTATATCTTGGATGAATAACACTGTCAAAAACAATCACTTAGGGCAAATTTTGGCCCCCATCAGCCCTGATTTACAGGCTTTGGACGAGGTCATTCGTCGTCGGCTGGCCTCCGAGGTGGTTCTAATTGACCAAATCTCGTCTTACATCATTCAATCCGGTGGAAAACGGGTACGCCCGGCTCTTCTATTATTAATGGCCAAAGCTTTAGCCAATAGCAAGGAAATTCCCCATGCCTTAGAACTGGCTGCAGTGGTTGAATTTATCCATACCGCCACCCTGCTCCACGATGATGTTGTGGATGAATCCACCATGCGCCGTGGCAAACAAACCGCCAACGCCGCCTTCGGAAATGCCGCTAGTGTTCTCGTAGGCGATTTCTTATACTCACGGGCTTTTCAGATGATGGTTGCTCCCAATGATATTCGGGTGATGCAAATTCTTTCCGATGCTACAAACACCATTGCAGAGGGCGAAGTCTTACAACTTCTGAATATGAATGATCCCGAGGTGGATGAATCGAGTTACCTCCAGGTGATTCGCTATAAGACCGCAAAATTATTTGAGGCATCGGCTGAGCTCGGTGCACTAATTGCCCAAGCAAGCGATATCGAACGTGAGCTCGCAGCAGCATTTGGACGCCATATTGGCACCGCCTTCCAACTGATGGATGACCTTTTAGACTACACCTCAGATCCCAATGAAATGGGTAAGAATGTGGGTGATGATTTGCGTGAAGGCAAACCGACTCTCCCGCTAATTTATCTTATGGAAAAAGGTAGCGCAGATCAACAACTGCTGGCTAGGGAAGCGATCTCGCAAAACGAGGAGCTCCCAGATGATGTATTTGATCAAATCCTGCAAGGCATCTACAGTTCTGGCGCCTTGGAGTACACCCAAGATGCAGCAAGGCGCGAGGTGTACTTGGCCCTGAATGCGATTAAGGATTTCCCACAAAATGCAGCCAGCGATTCATTGCGTGCTCTATGTGAGTACTCGCTAATTCGTCAGGGATAAAATAGTTAATACGGAATGTAGCGCAGCCTGGTAGCGCACCTCGTTCGGGACGAGGGGGTCGGAGGTTCGAATCCTCTCATTCCGACCACTATCTCCCAACCGTTTTTTGCCGAATCTCTTTTGCCGCCAGCCTCGCTGCTTCAGCTTCAGAGCGCAAGGTTTCAATTTCCTGGATTGTTAAACGCTCGATATTCATATAATCCAGTTTCCAATGAGGATCATCACTCCAACGCAAGGCACTTTGAACAGTCGTTCGCGGTCCCGGGGCAAACTCCAGTACATCAAGGGCTAAATTAAAAATGATGTGCTGCGATTGTGGGTCTTGAGGTCTTGCTGCTGCATTGCCCAAGGGAAAATCGTTAAATACGAAACGTGGAACTCCGCAATATTCCACAATATCTTTAGCGGCTCCAATAATGATCGTTGGAATACCTACCCCCTCTAGATAGCGCGCTAACAATGAAATGCTTTGATGGCAAATAGGACAATTTGGAACCAAAATAGCCACATCCACTCCATCGGCTTGGCACATTTCCAGAATGCGTGGCGCATCGTTTTCTAAGGTGTGGCGTTGGCTTCGGTTAGTCGGCAGACCATAGAATCGATCTGCTAACTTTCGAATTCGTTGCTTAGCCACTGCTTGTCTAGCTGCATTAAGCGGAAACCAGCAGGCTATCTCCGCTAAATTCGCGTGCTTTCGATCAATTCCTACATGCGCAATGCGTAAATCTGGGTGAGCCGCGCTTGCCATCGCATATGGCTCATAAAACTTCGCATGTGCGTTGTATGGAGCACCCGGCCCTTGATCACCCTTCGAAGCATCATAAGGAACCGCAGTTGTAATTAAGGCTACTGTCGAAGCCTTCAATGGCTTATTTAAGGGGGTAAATGGCACATCGTTGTAATGCGCCCAAAGATACGGATTGTCATAACCAAGTGCCAGATAGTACGAGCGCGTGCGCTGCATATATGGAATTGCGCTGTCGAACTCGGGGGAAAAAGACAGTTCTGGCATTTTTTAGAGTGGGACAGTAGTAATTGATAAGATCATGGTAATGATAAATAAAGGAGAACGATACTATGGCTCAGTGGTTACGCTTTACGCATCAAGGTAATGTCGGGTTTGGACAGTTACAAGGCGATCAAATTGCCGTCTATGCCGGTGATTTATTTGCCAACCCCAAGGCAACCGGTGAATTCCTCAAGGTTACGGATGTCACCATGGAGATACCCTGCATTCCAAGTAAATTCATTGCCCTAGTGGATAACTTTCATGCCTTAGTGACGAAGCTTGAGCACACCATTCCAGATGAGCCTTTGTATTTCTTGAAAGCAAGCAATTCCTATCTAGCAGCTGGGCAAACCATCCAAGTGCCGAAATCCTACACAGGAAAGGTGATTTACGAAGGTGAACTTGGGATTGTGATTGGGACAAAATGCCATGGGGTGAGCGTTGCGGATGCCGCTCAATTCATTTTTGGCTATACCTGTGTCAATGATGTCACTGCCGTTGAAATTTTGAATCGCAACCCAGGTTACGCACAATGGAGCCGCTCAAAGAGCTTTGATACCTTTGGCGTGTTTGGACCGACCATCACAACCGATGTGGATCCCATGGGCTTATCGATTAAAACGATCCTTAACGATCAAGAACGTCAAAACTATCCGATGAGCGACATCGTTTTCACGCCCGCTCAATTAGTCAGCCTCATTTCACAAGATATGACCCTCTTGCCTGGCGACGTGATTGCCTGCGGAACCTCCGTGGGCGTCGGCTCCATGAAGCCAGGCAGTCAGGTCAGTATCGTGATCGATGGCGTTGGGCGCCTTGATAATCGCTTTGAATAATTAATATCCAGCGGCTACTGGTAATACAAGATTTCCCTTGGCATCCTGCACGTTTTGATCTAAATACTTAGTCAAGGCATAAACAGTATTTAGGCAGGGTGTCGGGGTTCCTGTAATCTCACCCAACTCGATCACAGAGCCTAATAGAGCGTCGATTTCCAATGAACGACCAGCCTCTAAATCTTGCAACATGGAGGTTTTGTGTTTACCGACTTTTTCAGCGCCAGCAATACGTCGTTCAATATCGACACGAAAGGTAACGCCAAGCTTTTCAGCAATCGCTTGCGCTTCAGCCATCATATTGCGGGCCAGCTCCTTAGTTAGGGGGTAACGGCAAATTCCCTCTAAAGTACCGTGTGTTAGAGCACTAATTGGATTGAATGTGAGATTACCCCAAAGCTTTAACCAAATTTCTGCGCGAATATCATCTAAGACAGGTGATTTGAACCCTGCGGCACCCATCACATCAGAAATCTTCTGAATGCGTTCTGTCGATTTGCCATCGAGTTCTCCGAGCGGAAAACGCACGCCCTCGACATGTCGAATAACCCCAGGGCCTTGCGTAATGGTGGCCGGATAAACAACGCAACCAATAATGTTATCGGGACTAATCGCGCGCATGACAACACCGCCTGGATCGACGGTATCGACAGCGTGGTCTTTATATTTGCTATTGAGTTTTTGAAAATACCACCATGGAATTCCGTTTTGCATTGGAATTAATATGGTGTCGGGTCCCAGCACAGATACCAGATCATCAATGACTGGTTCCACTTGGTGAGCTTTCACTGCCAAAATAATGACATCCTGTTTTGGCAAACCACGTAGATTTTCAACCGCCTTTACTTTCGCAATAATGGGTTCAGGATGCTCATCACTAATGAGAGCGAGTCCACGCTCTTCAATGGCTCTCAAGGTAGCGCCGCGCGCCATTACCGTTACGTCGTTACCAGAATTTGCCAACATGACCGCTAAATAGCCGCCAATTGCGCCACCACCACCAATGACACAGATTTTCATGAACACTCCAATTTAAATATGACGAAT
This sequence comes from Polynucleobacter sp., assembly GCA_040400365.1. GTDB lineage: Bacteria > Pseudomonadota > Gammaproteobacteria > Burkholderiales > Burkholderiaceae > Polynucleobacter. The sequence goes on from JBBAQJ010000002.1 coordinate 16,872, forward strand.
GACAATAGTACGATATTTTTTAGGGCTATTAGGATTTTCCTAGACACCCCTCCCCGGAAATTCACCCAGAAAAAATCCCACTCAGTTTGCAGCGACCATCCTCAAAAAAATGATCAACTCTTTTATAAGACTTAGCCGCCATTGGCACTTTTAATAAATCGCTAATCAAATTTGGACGCAAAATAACCGTAGATCTTGATAGGTTTCAATACCTTAGGCCCCATTTCCTTGATTCAGTAAGACGGGATAATCCCCACCTATAATCAGGGCTTGCTAGTGGATAGGCCCTGCTGGAATGGTCTGAAGGCCATCTAATGATCAATCTATTTTGTCGAGAGAGGACGGTTCGATGCTGCTTTGGTTCGTAATTGCTTATCTCGGCATTTCAATTGCGATTGGTTTGTACGCCGCCACCAAAGTTCACAATGCCAGAGACTACATCACGGCTGGCCGGAACTTACCTATGGCTTTTGTCCTAGCAATGGTCTTTGCAACCTGGTTTGGGGCTGAGACCGTTCTTGGCATTTCTGCTACTTTTTTAGAGGAGGGGTTCAGAGGACTCATTTCCGACCCCCTTGGTGCATCGCTTTGTTTGATTCTGTTCGGGCTTGTTTTCGCAAGGCCCCTATATCGAATGAATCTCATCACTCTTGGTGATTATTTTCGAATTCGCTATAACCGCCAAACCGAGCTATTGATTTCAATTTGCATCATTGTGTCTTACCTTGGCTGGGTATCTGCCCAAATCTCGGCGTTGGGCCTCACTTTTAATGTGCTATCGAATAATCTCATATCGATGAGTGATGGCATGCTGATTGGTGCTGGCGTTGTTTTAGTCTATACCTTGTTTGGCGGTATGTGGTCGGTGGCACTAACAACCTTTGTACAAATGATTGTGATTGTGATTGGACTCTTATTGGTGACCAATAATGCTGCTGACCAAGCTGGAGGGGTAGCCAGCGTTATCGCCAAAGCCAATGCGGAGGGTAAATTTAATTTCTTACCGACGCTAGACCCAATTGATATGCTTAGCTGGATTGCAGCATTACTAACCATTGCATTGGGTTCGATTCCACAACAAGATGTTTTCCAACGAGTCAATGCAGCCAAAAATGAGTCGATTGCGGTATGGGCCACTGCTTTAGGTGGTGTAGCCTATTTCTTTTTTGCTAGCGTGCCACTTTTTTTAGCTTACACCGCTAATATCATCGATCCACAAATGGTCGAGAAATTTCTAGCGAGTGACTCTCAAATGATTTTGCCTACCCTGATCCTCAACCATATGCCATTTTTTATACAGGTTGTTTTCTTTGGGGCACTGATCTCAGTGATCATGAGTACCGCGTCTGGAACTTTACTCGCACCATCGGTAACCTTTACAGAAAATATCCTGAAGGGCTTTTATCATCATATGACCGATAAACAATTTCTTTGGGCAACCCGCTTGACTGTATTTGTATTTGCGAGCATTGTGACTTTTTATGCGATTGCGACCGAGGCCAAAATCCACACCATGGTTGAAAATGCATACCGCATTACTTTGGCAGGTGCATTTGTACCGCTCGTTGCTGGGTTATTTTGGAAGAAAGCGAGTGATCTCGGTGCTTTACTAGCGATTACCTTTGGCTTAACCATATGGCTCCTGCTTGAATTCATGGGGATTGAGGAGCCTGTTGAGCCACAGCTAATTGGCCTACTAGCAAGTCTGATTGGCATGATTCTGGGAAGCGCGATCGCCCCACGCTCACCAGAGAGCACCACAAATCATTTAAGCAAAGCTCAACATTAATTATCTACTTCTTTTCAAAAGCTAAACCGCGCATGTCTGCTTTTTCTACTGATGAGCTTTATCAACGCTCGATTCTTGAATCGGTATCTCGAACGTTTGCGCTTACTATTCCATTATTACCCCCAAATCTAGAAAAGGTAGTTGGTAATACGTATTTACTTTGTCGCATTGTTGATACGATTGAAGATGCATCCTGCATGGACGCGATAACCAAGCAAGATCTATCAGCTAGTTTTGTTAAAACGGTTCTGGGCGAGCAACATCCCAAACAATTTACTGATCAGTGCGCCATTGCTTTGGCGGAACATAGCAATCTGGATGAAAAAGATCTGATTCAAAATATTCCTCGGATACTGCGTGTCTTAGATAGTTGCGATATGCAACAACGCCAAGCTGTTGCTCGCTGTATACAAATTATGTCAGATGGAATGAGCTATTTTCATACTCGTCAAAATCCTCGCGGCTTGGAAAACTTAGCTGAATTTGAGAAATATTGTTATGTCGTTGCTGGGGTCGTTGGTGAAATGCTAACCACCGTATTTGCCTTACACTCATCTGCTTTTGCAAAAGCGATTTCACAAAACGAATGCCTAGCAATTTCATTTGGTCAGGCCTTGCAAATGACTAATATTCTCAAAGACTCTCCAGAGGACCGAGCGCGTGGTGTTTCATGGAAGCCGATCGGGGTCAGCGAAACTGATTTACTAGTGATCGCTCATCAAAAACTTGAAGACGCTCTTCACTACATTCATTACATTCCAAAGTCAGAGCTCGGAATTCGGCGCTTTTGCTTTCTTGCTTTTGGCCTAGCAGTACTAACCCTCAAGCAAATTGCATTACGTCATCATGGCGATGCATCCATCGAACCAAAACTCACTCGATCGCAAGTAAGCCGTTTTTATGTTTTTACTAGACTTGCGGTTCGCAGTAATTGGCTGATGGATAGCTTTTTCAGAATCCAAGCCCGATCCCTAAAGGCTTAGTCCCTGATGGCATTTTCATGTCGTAACAGCCACTGTTTAATCCTCAAATTAGGACCATTCGCTTCACCCATAAAGCCACCAACACCTGCTTTTGATAAGACGCGGTGACAGGGAATAATCAGCGGATAGTAATTTGCCGCACAAGCCCCACCAACAGCTCTAGGGCCTGATTTGATCTGAGTAGCCAACTCACCATAGGTCATGGTTTTTCCAACAGGAATGGATTCAATCATGGACCAAACACGTTGTTGAAAAGTGCTACCCTGAGTTTTCATTGGTAAATCAAATAGGAAATGAGGATCGTCAAAATAAGCCTCAATTTGCTCTTTGGCATCTTTCGCCAACTCATTGAGGGGCCGACTTGCTTTATCTAAATGACTAAGGTATTGGACTTGGCTAATCATCAGGGACGCATCAACGATTTCAGTTCGGATTCGCAATCCTCCAAACGGGGCGCGTATCACGCAGTGCTGAACATGTGCTGACAAACTTGTCTTTACCAACAAATGATCCTTTCTGACAACAAAATCAACTAATCCTGGTAGTCTAAATAATCAGTATTTGCTATATTGCTTATCTGTGCTTTTCTTGAAAGTGTAGATGGATTCTTTTTTTGATTCTTGGCCCCTTTGGGCACAAGCTGCGCTGGTTGTCTTTTTACTCGCCCTATCAGGATTTTTCTCGATGGCCGAGACCAGTATGGTAGCCACCAACCGACATCGTTTGCGCGCGATGGCAAACAGTGGTCATGCAGGGGCCGCCATTACCCAAAAACTCCTGAAGCGCATTGATACTCTTTTATCGGTTCTGTTGATTGCCAACAACCTTATTAATACTATTTTGCCGATTTTGGTAACTGGTATTGCGCTGCATTTGTTTGGCACCAATGGATTGGTGCTATCAATTGCAACGTTAACGATTGCATTTTTAATCATCATCTTTAGTGAAATCACGCCGAAGGTCATTGGTGCCGCTTTTGCAGAAAAAATATCAGCCAATATTGGCTGGGTGATTTACCCACTAACGATTTTGCTTAAACCCTTATTGTGGCTAGTGAACTCCTTTGTTTCAGGGTTAATGGGCCTCATGGGTCTAAACCGGAAGGAAGCCGCATTACAAACGATGAGCACTGAAGAACTCAGAAGTCTCGTCCTCGAATCCAGTCACTTTATTTCAAATCAGCATCGTAGTATCTTGCTCAATTTATTTAATCTTGAAACTATTTCGGTTAATGATGTGATGACACCCCGAGCCAAGATGGAGATATTAGATTTATCGCGACCCATCGATGAGGTCATTGGGCAACTGGAGACCTGCTACCATAATAAATTACCCGTATGCGAGGGAGATCCAGAAAAAATAATCGGCATCCTTTCGGTTAAAAAAGCACTTTCCTTACTGGGTAGCGACGAGTTGAGTCACAGTGACTTTCGAGAACTCTTAAACGAGCCCTACTTCATACCTGAGGGCACTCCGGTGATGCAGCAAATGCAATTTTTTCAGGAAAATCGCCAACGCTTAAGTCTGGTCGTGGATGAATACGGCAGTGTTCAGGGGTTATTAACATTTGAGGATATCGTTGAAGAACTCATCGGGGAGTTCACCACTTCCTTCCCAGGCATGATGACCCAAGACCAATGGTCTAGTGATGGCTCCTATTTAGCAAACGGTGGTGCAAATTTGCGCGATCTCAATCGTTTGCTTGGTTTACAGCTACCCGTCGATGGACCACGCACACTCAATGGACTCATACTGGAGGAACTTGAAGAAATTCCGGATCATGACCTCAGTGTCAAGGTTGGGGGTGTGGTGATGGAAATTATTCAATTTGATGATCAAGGGATTAAGACGGTCAAACTTCACAAACCGTCACCCGAAGAGTCAAGTCTGTTGGCGCCTTGATTCAGACTGCCCCCACCACCCAGAATCTATCCCGTAAGCCACTCGAAGAATCAGATCACCATATCATTCGTCTGTGGCAAGAAATTGCTTTATCTGCTGTCGATGAAGATGCAAGCGATATTCATATCGAGGCGCAGCAAAACTCTTGTGTCGTGCGCTTTCGGATTCATGGCGACTTATGTCTTTTTAAAACATATCCAAAATCAGATCATATTCGACTAATTACGCGCATCAAAATTCTAGCGAAACTAGATATCGCCGAACAACGCTTGCCGCAAGATGGTCGCCTAACCATGATTGGCGGGAACTCATCGGGTCATGAAATTGATTGTCGGGTCTCGACGATGCCGACCCTATTTGGTGAGAAGATAGTCATTCGACTTCTCAGAACAACCAATTCGGATTTAAATATTGACCGTATTGGCTTGACCGACTCTCAAATGGATATTGTCAAAGGATGCTTGAGTCGGCGGTATGGCTTGATTTTGGTGTGCGGTCCTACAGGTAGCGGCAAAACACGAACGCTCTATAGCTTTCTTCATTATCTAAACCAACCCCATCTCAATCTTTGCAGCGTCGAGGACCCAATTGAAATACGCCTACAAGGGGTAAACCAAATTACATATCATCCCAAGGCCGGACTCCATTTCGATGCCATCATTCGAGCACTTTTGCGTCAAGATCCTGATGTCATGATGATTGGTGAAATCCGTGATTCAGAAACAGCAAAACTTGCCGTGAGTGCCGCACAAACGGGTCACTTGGTACTTAGTACCATCCATACTAGCCAAGCACTCTCATGCATTGAGCGACTACGAAACTTTGGTATCGAGCCCCATTCTATCGCCCAAAATCTTTTATTTATTAGTTCCCAGCGTTTAATTCGGCATCGGGATTTACAGCTGGGACGATTTGCGATTCATGAGATATTGCCCTTTACTCCCAAGCTTATTGCTGCGATTGAATTACAAGTGACCGCAACGGAACTTGAAGAAGTTGCTCATGCAGAGGGCTTTCGCTCAATGCGCCATCAGGCTGACGCCTTATTCCATCAAGGGTTGATTGACCAATCGGTTTTACTTCATGAAATTCCATGATGATTGGGCGCTCTCTTTCTCTTCGCGATCAAATCGACTTTACATACCGGCTTCAGAATATTTTGCAAGCAGGTGTGCCGCTTCTTGAGGCTCTGCATCTGCTAGAGCAGTGCTCCCCCAAACATTGGAGATCATTCCTATCACATACGATCCAAGGACTCAAGCGTGGTAACAGTTTAGCCACCAGTCTTTCTACAGAGGACAAATGGTTTAGTCCGATTTGTATTGGGCTAATATCGATTGGAGAAAAAACGGGGTCATTAGAGCAATCGCTTTTCTTGATTCATCAACAATTGCTTGCTAAAGAATTGCTTGTGCAGCAAATGAAGCAAGCGCTGACCTACCCTGCAATCACCTTTGCTGCTGCGATGATGATGGTTATCACCATGTTAATGTGGGTTATACCCAGCTTTGAAGATATCTTTCATCACTTTCATGCTGAATTGCCCATGAGCACACAGCTGTTAATTGCCCTATCGAGAGCTTTGAATGAGCATGCGCTGGTGATTATGGGTGCAATGCTCATGGTAGTCACTGGCATACTAATTCTTTGGAGAAAATCGATCCAGTTTCAAAAATGGTGTGACCATCATTGCTTTCGGATTCCGATATTCGGTAATTTGATCCGACTTTCGCATCAAATTACGTGGTGCCAAAACATTGCTCATTTGCTTCAATCGGGCCTGAGCCTATTGGAGTCGATCCGCATTTGCGCACAATCATCTAATCACTGGCTCAGTCATGATTTGAGTGCCAAGCTATTTAAGCAACTTTCTTTGGGTTGGGATTTTGGGGTTGCCCTGAAACACACTGATCCAAATGGCCGATTCTTTGATTCTGAAACGATCCAATTGCTTGAAATAGGTGCTCGAACCGGTATGCTCAATACCATGCTGATCAATCGGTCTCGCTCGTTTGAAAGTCAGCTGGAACATCGATTGGCCATTCTTAGTCAAAGCTTAGAGCCTATGTTTATTATTTTTCTTGGTCTACTGGTAGCGGGATTGCTAATGACGCTCTACTTACCCATTTTTTCATTAGGCAGAATCATCTAATGTGGATTGATTCCATTCTGCGAATTGGCCTCATCCTAATCCTCCTTTATGTGGCATGGGTCGATTTTCATCGCTTTTTAATCCCCAATCGATTCACCTATCCCATGATCATTCTTGGTCTTGTCTTTAATTCACTCTCACCACTGCCATGGTGTGATGCTCATTTGGCGTGGCTAGGCGCTATTCTTAGTTACTTCCTCCTATGGATCATTAATCAACTCTACAAAGAGGTTCGCTCACGTCATGGTCTTGGAATGGGGGACGCCAAACTCTTAGCGGGACTTGGGGCTTGGCTCGGAATCCATAGTGCGTTATGGATATTGGTCCTGGCTGCTTTTTGCGGGATGATTGGGGGTCTCATTTGGCTAAAGTACCAAAAATTATCGTCTAACCACCCATTTCCCTTTGGCCCCTTTCTGGCATTTGCTGGCATCATAGAAATACTATGGACAAGCCCACTCGTTCACTCCTTGATTTAAAAGGAAAAGTTCCATTTTTAGGTCTGACCGGGGGAATTGGGTCAGGCAAGTCCAGTGTTGCCACATTTCTTGCGAAGCGAGGGGCCTGGGTGATCGATACCGATCAAATAGCCCACCAAATAAGCGCTTCCGGGGGTGTAGCGATTGACCCCATTAAAAGGGAATTTGGGTCCGAGTTCATTCTTCCGGATGGATCACTCAACCGAGCAAAAATGCGTGAGCACGTATTTAAGGATGCCAAGTCCAAACGAAAGCTGGAAGCCATTACGCACCCCCTCATTCGCCAGGAAACCATACTCCAGGCTGAAAATGGCTTACAAAATCATGCGCCCTATTTAGTATTTGTCGTTCCCTTGCTCCTCGAGTCAGGCACTTGGACCGAGAACCTCGACCATATTGCGGTGGTTGATTGTGAGGAAGAGGTCCAAATTCGGCGGGTGATGGACCGCAGTCAACTGGAGCGCCAGGAAGTGCTGGCCATCATGGCCCATCAGGCAAGCCGGGCCGAGCGCCTGGCAATTGCGGATACCGTGATTTACAACCAAGGGGATCTAGTAAGTCTTGAGATTGAAGTCGACCGCCTCCATCAAAAAATGCTGGATTTATAGTTTTTTGGCTGTGGTCAGCATAAAATAAAACTCTGTGATTATTTACGAATACCCGTTTAATGAACTAGTCCGAAGCATGCTCCGACTGGAGTATCTGTTCGACCGGTTTAATCACTTTGCGCGCTCAGATGACCCCGAACTGCACCATAATGCCTTGACCACCTTGTTTGAGCTAGGCGACATTAGCGCCCGTGGTGATATCAAATCATTACTTTTAAAAGAATTGGAGCGCCAAAAATTTGCCCTTAATCAACTCAAGCATGCCAAAGAGGTTGATCAAGAAAAACTAGCGTCCACGATGGCCGAGTTAGAGCACGCCAGCGCTCAAGTCAATGCGTCAGTCATTAAGCCCAATGCGCTCATTGGAGAGAATGAATGGCTTAATGCAATTCGTACGCGCTTACATACACCGGGCGGCACTAGCCCGATTGATTTACCAGGTTTTTATGCTTGGCGCCATAGTCCTGCTTCTTCTCGACGCGAGCTCTTACAAAAGTTCATTTACCCCGTGCTTCCTTGGCAAGAGGCATGCCATTTGTTTTTACGACTCCTTCGAGAATCTGGAGAGAGCAAAGAAGTCCTAGCACATCAAGGCTCTTTTCAACAAGCGCCCTCTGGCAAGGTTTACCAACTAATGCGCATTACCTTAGAGGATCCATCGCTCTTTGCCGAGATCAGCGCCAATAAATATTTAGTCTCAATTCGGCTACTCAAATGTGAACAAGATCTTAAGCCCACTCTCATCAATCAAGATATTCCCTTTAAGTTAACCTTCTGCCAGTTTTGACCCGGGCATGGTACTGCTACGTACCACTCAAATACGAACGAACTTTTTCAATCATTGGCCAGGCAGCTGGCAATAATGGGGTGATGGTTAACTCCGGATTGAATATATTTTGCCAAGATAGTTCTTGATTTTCTAGGCCAACTGGCTCGCCCTCCCAGCGATCAACCAGGCATACATGTAAGCGAACATAGGCATGCGGGTAATCATGTTCGAGCATCATGATTTCGTGACAATGGTTTTCATCCAAAGCAATCCGAATACCAAGCTCCTCATACAACTCACGCTCCAAGGCAGCTGTGATGGATTCATTGGTCTCTAGTTTGCCACCTGGAAACTCCCAGTAACCTGCATAGGGTTTGCCGCTGGGTCGTTTACCCATCAAAACAAGTGATTGCTCTTTTAAAAGAATTCCGACGGCGACCTCAACGATCGGCCGGGATTGACTCGTCATGGACTACTTTTTGCCAGATTGGGAACCGGCCCAGTGCTTTGCAAACTGCCAAGCCACTCGTCCTGAACGTGAGCCGCGCTCTAGAGCCCAGACTAAGGCTTCGGGGCGCGCAGCCTCAATGTCCTTATCAGAGAGGCCAAAATACACCAACCAATGAGCAACGATCGCGAGATATTCTTCTTGTCTTGGTGGATAAAAAGAAAGCCACAAACCAAAACGTTCTGATAAAGAGATTTTCTCCTCAACAACCTCACCCGGATGGATCTCACCATCATCGGTGTGAACATACGACTCGTTATCCTTCATATACTCGGGTAACAAATGGCGACGATTGGAGGTTGCATAAATCAAAATATTGTCCACTTGCGCAGAAATGGATCCATCGAGCGCAGACTTCATAGCCTTATATCCAGACTCACCATCTTCAAAGGACAGATCATCACAAAACACAATAAAACGCTCCGGACGAGACGCAAGAATCTCAGTGATGTCTGGTAAATCAGCCAAGTGATCCTTATCGACCTCCACCAAGCGCAAGCCTTGAGAAGAAAATTGATTAAGACAAGCCTTAATCAATGAGGACTTACCGGTACCACGCGCACCTGTTAACAAAATATTATTAGCTGGCTTTTTTTCAACAAAATGCCGCGTGTTATCAATAATCGCATCACGCTGGCGATCAATATGTTTTAAATCTTGAAACGAGATTGGGGATAAGTGCTTGACTGGCTTTAGAAATCCAATTCGTCCAAAAATACTATCGCGACGCTGCCACCGAAACGCCTTAGCGGTTTGCCACTCGGCATCGGTCAATGGCTTTGGTAAAAATGTTTCGAGATGATCTAAAAGACGATCGAGCTTGTCATTCACAGTTCAGGTTCTCGTAATAATGAATTTGGCTAAGAGCGATAATCGGCATTGATTGAGACGTACTCATGCGATAAATCACAGGTCCAAACTGTCTCCATCGTATTCCCTCTTCCTAAATCAACCGTGACGGTTATTTCTGATTGTTTCATCACGGCCTGGCCTTGTTCTTCTTGATAGTTTGGATGTCGACCACCGTCCTTTGCAACCCAAACATCATCTAACCAGAGTTGGACCTTGCCACTATCAAGATCGCCGATACCAGCATAGCCCACCGCAGCTAGGATGCGACCCAGATTAGGATCGCTGGCAAAAAACGCGGTCTTCACCAAAGGAGAGTGCGCAATTGCCTTGGCTACCTGCTTACACTCAGGGCTATTCTTGCCGCCTTTTACACAAATTGTTATAAATTTAGTGGCGCCCTCGCCATCGCGCACAATCATCTGTGCTAACTGTTGAGAGATAGCGATTAAACCCTCTCGAAATAAGTTATAAAGCGGATCCGAGCGACTCTGAATTCGGATTGGAGACTGGCCAGTAGCCATCACGATAAAAGAATCATTAGTTGACGTATCGCCATCAATCGTAATTGCGTTAAACGAAAGGTTGGCAGCTTCTGCGGTTAGCTCTTGCAGCAAGCCTTTCTCAACTTGAACATTTGTTCCCACAAAACCTAGCATGGTTGCCATATTCGGCTGAATCATACCGGCGCCTTTTGAAATACCCGTGATAACAATAGATCCGAGCTCGGTATTGATCGTCAGCGAGGCTGCCTTAGGCAGAGTATCGGTGGTCATGATCGCTTCGGCTGCTGCAAACCAATTGTCTTCGGTTAATTGCGCGACGGCTTGCGGTATTGCAGCCACAATTTTTTCAGCTGGCAGTTGCTCCATGATCACCCCTGTTGAAAAGGGCAATACTTGTTCTGGACTCAGTCCAAATGACTTTGCCAACACCTCACAAGTCTGAAAGGCTCGACGAAGACCCTCTTCACCAGTTCCTGCATTGGCATTACCGGTGTTCACGATCAAAGCCTCAATTGGATTGGCCTCCAATAGGTGCTGTTTACATAACTGCACTGGAGCGGCACAAAACCGATTTTGAGTAAATACACCTGCCACGGCCGAACCGGGAGCTAAGCGCATCACCAACAGATCTTTACGATTTGCGCGCTTAATACCAGCCTGTGCAAACCCAAGAGCAAGTCCAGGAATAGGGCTCAGGGATTTGGGGTCAAGGGTTGGAAAATTAACAGCCATCGTTAAATTAGAACGGCAAACCTCAAATTAAGCAATTTTTCCATGGCAGTGCTTGTATTTCTTACCACTACCACAATGACAAGGGTCATTTCTACCAATTTTGGGGCCCTCGCGAACTGGTGCTGGTGCAATTGCATGCTCAACCTGCTCAACAGGGATACTGTCTCCCTCAGCAAACTGGTTATGCTTAAATTGCATTTCTTTTACCTGACTGTCATCAGCAATGGTCTCTGATGCTTCATCAAGCTCTGAGGCATTTTTGATCTGGACCGTAAAGACGGTTTTAATCACATCATTTTTCACCACATCCAAAAGTTCTGCGTAGAGCTCAAATGCCTCACGACGATACTCTTGCTTTGGATCTTTTTGGGCATAGCCGCGCAAATGAATTCCTTGACGCAATCGATCCAAGGCAGCTAGATGCTCTCGCCAGTGAGTATCTAAGCTGTACAGCATTACCGAACGCTCAAAACTTGCAAACGACTCACGGCCCGTGAGCTCCTCTTTAGCCTTGTAATTATTCTTTGCTGCTTCAATCACCCGGGCTACGATTTCTTCATCATCAACTGTATCGGCGTTGGCAATCCACCCCTGTAGATCGATGGTAATTCCCCATTCATTCGCCAAGAGATGTTCGAGTGCGGCGATATCCCACTGCTCTTCCATAGACTCCACTGGGACATAATTGCGGACAATCGCTGTAAAAACGTCTTCGCATAAGTTGGCAATTAAGTCGCCAATATCTTTACTTTCAAGAATCTGATTGCGAAGACGATAGGTCTCTTTACGCTGATCGTTAGCGACATCATCGTATTCCAGTAATTGCTTACGAATATCAAAGTTACGGCCTTCTACTTTGCGCTGAGCGGATTCAATTGAACGCGTTACCATGCCTGCCTCGATTGGCTCACCCTCTGGCATCTTTAAGCGATCCATTACGGCGCGTAAACGATCGCCTGCAAAAATACGCAATAAGGGATCGTCTAACGAGAGATAGAAACGCGATGAACCAGGATCGCCCTGACGCCCGGCACGTCCACGTAGCTGATTATCAATACGGCGACTTTCATGACGCTCGGTACCAATAATATGCAGACCGCCAGCATTGACGACTGCATCGTGCAGCCCCTGCCATTCATCTTTTAACTGTTGAATCCGTTTTGCTTTTTCAGCATCGCTCAAGGACTCATCGGCCTCAATCAGAATCGATTGCCGCTCGACATTCCCGCCCAGCACAATATCGGTTCCGCGACCAGCCATATTGGTAGCGATTGTGATCATTTTTGGCCTACCCGCTTGAGCAATAATTTCTGCCTCACGCGCATGCTGCTTTGCATTCAGAACTTGATGGGATAACTTTTCTTTATCAAGTAGTTTAGAAATCAGCTCTGAGTTCTCAATCGATGTAGTGCCCACCAGAACTGGTTGACCTCGTTCAAAACAGTCTTTAATGTCTTTCGTGACTGCTGCGTACCGCTCAGGAGAGGTCTTATAAATTTGATCTTGTCGGTCCAGTCGACGGCTGGGTCGATTGGGCGGAATCACAACCGTTTCAAGCCCGTAGATCTCTTTGAACTCGTAGGCTTCGGTATCGGCTGTTCCGGTCATGCCAGCTAACTTCTGATACATACGAAAATAATTCTGGAATGTAATGGTAGCGAGTGTTTGATTCTCGTTCTGAATCCCCACCTTCTCTTTCGCCTCAACTGCTTGATGCAAACCATCTGACCATCGTCGACCCTGCATTAAGCGGCCTGTGAACTCATCCACAATAATGACCTCACCCCCCTGAACCACGTAGTGTTGATCGCGGTGATATAGAGAATGCGCACGCAGGGCTGCGTAGAGGTGATGCATCAAATTAATATTCTGGGGGGCATACAGGGAATCGCCCTCTTTCAATAAGCCAATTTGAGTAAGAATGTGTTCTGCTTTCTCATGACCGCGCTCAGTCAAATAGACCTGATGGGATTTCTCATCGACCCAGTAATCACCGGGCTTAATGACTCCTGAGCCGTCAGATTTCTCTTCTCCCACCTGGGGATCAAGATGCGCAGGCAATGCATTCATCTTGATATATAAATCAGTATGGTCTTCAGCCTGCCCCGAAATAATGAGTGGGGTGCGCGCTTCGTCAATCAAGATCGAATCAACCTCGTCAACAATTGCGTAGGAGAGGCCACGCTGCACCCGCTGTGCCACATCCTGAACCATGTTGTCGCGCAAATAATCAAAACCAAACTCGTTATTAGTTCCATACGTAATATCCGCTGCATAGGCTTTTTGCTTGGCCTCATGATTCATTTGCGACAAATTAATCCCAACGGTCAATCCCAAAAAGGTGTAGAGCTTAGACATCCACTCAGCATCCCGTTCTGCCAAGTAGTCATTGACGGTCACCACGTGGACACCCTTGCCCGAGAGTGCATTTAAGTAAACCGCTAAGGTGGCGGTTAGGGTTTTACCCTCACCCGTGCCCATTTCAGCGATTTTTCCTTGATGAAGGGCCAAGGCTCCCATGATTTGAACGTCAAAATGACGCATTTTCATGACCCGTACGCTGGCCTCACGAACCACTGCAAATGCTTCAGCAGCAAGGTCATCCAAGGCCTCACCTGCGGCAATCCGTTGCTTAAGTTCGGCAGTTTTTGCTTGTAAGGCAGAATCGTCCAAAGCCTGGAGATTGGCCTCAAGGGCATTTACCTTAGAAACAACCTTGCGGTATTGCTTGAGAAGGCGGTCATTGCTGCTACCAACCAGTGTTTTAATAAGACCAAGTACCATAGGAATCTAGAAAAAATTTTAGCTATTGAGTTTATCACCCGCGAGCCCTTCTTTGATGAATAAGCCCCTAGTTAAATTAGCCCAGCCATGGCAGGATTGCCTAGCCCATGAGCAAGGCTTCAAACCGCTTCTAGAGCGGGCTAAAAAGCATGACACCCTAACCCGTGCCGTTCAAAACGCTGTGCATTCTCTGGGTTTTGCATCCATCAGCCAATCCCTTCAAGTTGAATGGCGTCCCGATCGCTCTAGTGAGCTGGTTTTGGTGGTTCCAAATGCCACGATGGGCAGCCGTTTACAACAAATTGCCCCCAGTATTGCGAAAGAGCTTAATCAACACCAATGGCTTATTCGTCAGGTTCGGGTAAAGGTAAAACCCAAGCAGTTAGCGGTGAAAACCAATCGAGTGAATGAAGATCCACCTGAATTTACCCAAGCAGCTCAAAGTGCTTGGGAGGGGCTTTATCAAAAACTATCTCCGCAATCATCCCTGCGGCAATCAATCGAACGATTATTGAAAAACAGAGAATCTAAGCGTTGATGCTTTCGGGAGTTTGCAAATAGGCAGCTGGAGCACTGGCCTTATCAAAGGTTTCAATCGAATACGTGCTTGGATCGTCTAAAAGCTTTCTTAACAGAGCATTATTTAGGGCATGGCCCGACTTCTCTGCAGTATATGATCCCACGATTGGGTGACCAGCCAAGTAAAGGTCACCGATTGCATCCAAAATTTTGTGACGCACAAACTCATCGTCATAGCGCAACTCTTCGTTATTTAAGATGCGATGCTCATCGAGCACAATCGCATTATCCAAACTACCACCGCGAGCTAAACCAATCTCACGCAAAGCTTCCACCTCATGCGCAAATCCAAAGGTGCGAGCTCGGCCAATCTCACTGCGATAGGCGTGTTCAGCAAAATCTACGATAAAGCGCTGCCCAGTTTTATCAACGGCTGGGTGCTTAAAGTCAATGGTGAAATCCAACTTGAATCCAAAATGTGGTTCTAGACGCGCTAATTTATTGCCTTCGCGTACTTCCACCGTCTTCTGAATCACCATAAATTTGCGTGGTGCTTCTTGTTCAACGGTACCAGCAGACTCAATCAGAAAGAGAAAAGAGGCGGCACTGCCATCCATGATCGGCACTTCTTCCGCATCGACCTCAATTAATAAATTATCCAATCCCAAGCCCGAACAGGCCGAGAGCAAATGCTCAACCGTAGAAACCTTCACGCCTTGACTCTGAATCACCGACGCTAAACGGGTATCACAGACTGCTAATGCATGGGCTGGAATAGGAGCCGCATTAGGCATATCAACCCGTACGAACTGAATACCAAAATCAATCGGTGCGGGCTTAATGGTTAGCGTTGATTTACGACCAGAATGCAGGCCAATGCCGACCGTTTTGATCGGCTGCGCTAAGGTTTTTTGCTTAAGCACCATGGCCTACACAATATCAATTACAGATGCTTTAAGGTATTTGCGGCATCACTCACCTCAAATTTGCCGGGCGCTTCGAGTGCCAGATGCTTTACAACGCCGTTATCCACGATCATGGCAAAGCGTTGTGAGCGAACACCAAGACCCCGTGCGGTTAGGTCAAATTCCATACCTAACTTTTTGGTGAACTCAGCACTACCATCACCTAACATACGCACTTTCTTGCCAACCTTTAAATCCCGACCCCATGCGCCCATCACAAATGGATCATTTACAGAAACACACCAAATCTCATCAACACCTTTGGCTTTAATCGCATCAAAATGCTCCACAAATCCTGGGACATGCTTGGCTGAACAAGTTGGTGTAAACGCCCCAGGCAAGGCAAAAATGACAATTTTTTTGCCAGCGGTTAACTTTTCAACTTCAAATGCATTGGGTCCCAAGGAGCAGCCATCGCGCTCTTCATCAAAAAATTCATAGAGGGTGGCGTTCGGTAATTTTTGTCCTACAGCAATCATGTGATCTCCATATCAATAGTGGTTTGGGGTGCTAACGCAGGCGCTGGATTCGTCGTCCGGAGGGGCGACTGAATTAGCAATCCTCGAACCCACTATTGTATGGTTTATTTATTAGTCTGCTTGCTTCCTTAAAAAGGCAGGTATCTCATAGTAATCCGCCCCTTTCTCAAGCATGGCCTTCGCTTGTGGCGAACTATCAGCACCAAGGCTTGGTGGCACAGACTCTCGAGAATTACGAAATACCTTTGGAACATCAAACTGCCCATAATCAACAGCAGGGTTAACCGGGGCAGCTGTGGTTGAGCCTATGGCGCTCGACGCTTGGGTCACATTGCGGCTCATCGCTGCAGCTGGACTGGTTGGAGCAAAATCACCCAAAGTGGTCATGGTTGGACTTGCATCATTTGTACCTGTGGCAGCGCGCCAGATTAACTGGGGCTGATCCTTTTGCAAGGATTGTGAGCCATTGAGTCCAGTGGCCACCACAGTTACTCGTAAGGCATCACCCAAGCTATCGTCATACACCGTTCCAAAAATGACCGTAGCATCTTCAGCGGCATAACCACGAATCGCTGCCATCACCTCACGGGTCTCAGATAACTTCAATGAACGACTAGCAGTGATATTGACCAATACGCCGCGTGCGCCAGATAAATCAACGCCTTCAAGTAGTGGCGATGCAACTGCTGCCTCAGCCGCCAAACGTGCCCGGTCCATTCCAGAAACCGTTGCCGTTCCCATCATGGCCTTACCTTGCTCACTCATGACAGTCTTTACGTCTTCAAAGTCGACGTTGATTAAGCCCTGCTCATTAATGATTTCAGCAATACCGGATACCGCGTTGTGCAATACATCGTCTGCACAAGCAAAGGCTTTGTCAAATTCCGCATCCTCGCCCATCACTTCAAAGAGTTTTTCATTTAAAACCACGATTAATGAGTCAACGTGCTTTTCCAGCTCTTGCGCACCCATCTCAGCAACTTTTAAACGCTTTACGCCCTCAAAGTCAAATGGCTTACTAATCACGCCGACCGTTAAGATGCCCATTTCTTTAGCGACTTGAGCAACCACTGGAGCCGCTCCGGTTCCAGTACCGCCGCCCATACCCGCGGTAATAAACACCATATGTGCCCCTTGCAATGCATCGGCAATACGGGAACGGGCTTGCTCTGCAGATGCTGCGCCCACTTCTGGCTTCGCACCGGCACCTAAGCCAGTCTCCCCCAGTTGCAGATTCAAACTCGCTTGCGAACGCTGCAGCGCGCCTGCATCGGTGTTCATACAAATGAACTCCACGCCGTTAACATTGCGACGAATCATATGCTGAACAGCATTGCCGCCAGCGCCTCCGACACCAACCACCTTGATGATGGTCTTGCCGGCTATTTCTTGATCTACCATTTCAAACTCCATAACACCCTCCTTAATTAAATTGGCTCTCCACCATGGATCACCAATTGACGACGACGAAAAAAATCAAAAATTTCCTGTAAACCATTCCTTCATGCGTGCAACGACGCCTTGTAAACTTCCGCCTTGGATTGCTCTGCGACCACGCATCATTTGCGCCTGCCCTTCCATGAGCAAACCAAGCCCGGTGGAGTACCGTGGACTTCTCAATACCTCATGTAAATGACCGCGATACTCTGGTGCGCCAATACGTGCGGGCTTTAAGAAAACCTGCTCTGCTAACTCAACCATGCCCGGCATCATGGCAGTTCCACCTGTGAGCACAATTCCAGAAGAGACCATGTCTTCATAGCCCGACTCGCGGACAATATTGCGCACTAAAGTAAACAGTTCCTCCACTCGCGGCTCAATCACTGCTGCAAGTGCTTGTTTAGACATTGGGCGGGGCTCACGATCCCCCACGCCTGGAACATCAATCATGGCATTGGGGTCGGCCATATCCTGTTTGGCAACCCCATGATGAATCTTTAAATCCTCTGCCTCAATCGTTGGGGTTCGTAAAGCCATGGCAATGTCATTCGTAATTTGATCGCCCGCAATCGGAATCACTGCGGTGTGGCGAATCGATCCTTGGCTGTAAATGGCAATGTCTGTTGTGCCACCACCAATATCAATTAATACAACGCCCAGTTCCTTCTCGTCTTCGGTCAGAACTGCCAGACTTGAAGCAAGGGGCTGCAAAATTAAATCATTGACTTCGAGACCACAGCGGCGGACACACTTCACAATATTTTGTGCCGCACTCACCGCTCCAGTGACAATGTGTACCTTCACCTCTAAACGGATACCACTCATCCCGATCGGTTCACGCACATCTTCTTGACCGTCAATGATGAATTCCTGAATCAAAATATGAAGAATTTGTTGATCGGTGGGAATGTTGATGGCTTTGGCTGTTTCTAGAACACGCTCGACATCGCCAGTGCCAACTTCCTTATCCCGAATCGCAACCATACCGCTCGAGTTAAAACTCACAATGTGATTACCAGCAATGCCGGTATAAACCTGAGCAATGCGACGATCCGACATTAACTCTGCTTCCTCGAGTGCCTTCTGAATCGACTGGACCGTGGCTTCAATATTGACCACTACACCCTTTTTTAGTCCTTTCGAGGAGGTTTGCCCCAAACCCAATACATTGAATTGACCATCGGGGCTGAGCTCTGCAACCAAAGCCACCACTTTTGATGTACCAATATCCAATCCAACCAATAAATCGCGGCTGTCTTTACTCATTTCCATTCCTCGATGCGTTGCTCGTCATGACTCAAGATGGCGATTTGATACGCCTTCGGTTTTTCAACTTTGATAGCGGGTGTGCTTGGTTTAGGCGGAGCTCCAACGATATGGACAGCAAACCCATTGGGATAGCGCAGATCGACTGCGTCAACCCGATTTGGCCACTTTTGCTGGACCTGTGGCCAATATTGCAAAAGCTGTGCAACGCGTTGGTCCAGAGCGCCTTTGGCTTGCTCCTCTTCGCGCCCAAACTCAATTCGGACACCATTACTCAGCTTGATATGCCAGGCATAGCGATCAGAAAGCGTGAGTGATTTAACCTCGGCATCCCAAGGTTTAAACCAGGCACTGGCCTTTTGATAAAGGCGCAGCACCTCTTTGCTTGAACCATCCGGCCCACTAAATTCAATCAGCGGGCTGTTTTCATCAAGCTCTGCAACCGAGCCATCAAATACTTCACCATGAACATTGAGTAACTTTTGTTGATCGGCCTTGCCCCAAACACCTAAGGGTTTTTGCTCTTCAATGCTAACAATCAAGCCATTGGGCCAAGCACGGCGCACACTGGCGTGACGCACCCAAGGTAGCGCTTCAAAGGCATCCTTTACATCTTGCAAGCGCACACTAAAGAAATTGCCCTGAACTTTATCCAAAACCTGGCTACGAACTGCAGGGAGATGAACATGTTTTAGATCCTGGCTACTTGCAGACTCGATCTGTAAATGCTTTAACGTAAATACGGGTTGCTGGCTGAGCCATATTAAGACGAATAGAGTAATAGCCAAAATAAAAAAGCGCACTAACCAACGCGTGATTTCTTGCATCCGTTCGGGATAGTTCCAAACCGGCGCAATGACAAAGGCGATTCCCTCAGAGATTCGTTGCATCACCGTCATGCTTGACTATCCCCTGGTGAAGAAGGCATACCCTCCAAGGTCTGACTTAAAATCCACACCACCAAATCGGCATAGGGGACGCCAGCTGCTTTGGCAGCCATAGGAACCAATGAGTGCGAGGTCATTCCTGGCGATGTGTTCATTTCGAGCAAATATGGCGTGTTCTGATTTGCTGCATCTAGCATGACATCCGCACGTCCCCACATCCTGCAACCCAGCGCAAGATAAGCTGATACTGCAAGCTCCTGAATCTGGCGCTCAAGTTCTGGATCGAGCCCTGGAGGACAGCGATATTGCGTCTCATCTGAAAAATATTTGTGATGAAAGTCATAACCCGCTTCTGGGGGAATGATTTGGATGAGTGGCAGTGCTTGGGCGCTCTCACCCTGGCCCACAATCGGACAGGTGAGCTCTGGGCCAACGATGCAGGCCTCCGCCAAAACCCGTCGATCTAATTTAGCTGCCAACGCATAGGCAGCCGGGAGCTCCTCAATATGCCGCACCTTACTTAAGCCTAATGAGGACCCCTCATGCGCGGGCTTCACAATCATGGGGAGTCCTAGGTGATGCGCTACACGATCCCAACTACTATCCTCAGTTAAGACCTCATAGCGCGGCGTTGGTAATTGATGACTCAGCCAGATTTGCTTGGTCACCACCTTATCAATCGATAAGGCCGAGGCCATAACACCGCTGCCGGTATACGGGATATTGAGTAACTCAAGAAGACCCTGGATCGTGCCATCTTCACCATAACGGCCATGCAGTGCAATAAAGACTCGATCAAATTGTTCGTTTGCAATCTCAACTGGACTGCGCACCCCTGGATCGAAGGCATGCGCATCAATACCCTTTTCTAAAAGCGCATTGAGTACTCCTTGACCAGACAAGAGAGAAATCTCACGCTCGGCAGAACGTCCGCCCATTAACACGCCAACACGCCCAAATTGTCTTGGGGTTAACTGGGCTAGTTGCGTAGCAACCTGCTGACCCCAAGAATGCATCGTTTGCAGATTAGCCATGGCCATTCTCCACGAGCATCTGGGGTAATTTGGAAATGGAGCCCGCGCCCATCGTAATCAAGACATCACCATCTTGGAGAAGTCCACTTAATGCAGCAGGAATCTCCTGAAGATCCTCAACCACCTGAACTGGGGTCGATTTACCTAACGATTTCATCAAGCTTTTGCTGTCCGCACCCGCAATGCGTGCCTCACCAGCCGGATACACGTTGGTGAGGACCACCGCATCAAACTGGCGCAACACATTGACAAATTCACCAAAACAATCGCGAGTACGGGTAAATCGATGGGGCTGAAATGCTAAAACTAAACGCCGATTTGGATACGCGCCGCGTGCAGCCGCTAAGGTTGCATTCATTTCAACGGGATGATGACCATAATCATCAATCAAGGTAAATGCTCCGCCATCCGCAAGGGCAATATCACCATAGTGCTGGAAACGACGCCCGACACCGCTAAATTTCCCTAAGGCGTTTGTAATTGCCTCATCACTCACGCCCAGTTCGGTTGCAATTCCAATCGCCGCTAATGCATTAAGAACATTGTGCTTACCAGGTAAATTTAGAACCATCGGCAAAGGTCCGGGTCTGGGGCCATGCCGGCGAATTGCACGGCGATGAACCGTAAAGTGCATTTGTGTACCAACGGCTTTGATATCCGTTGCGCGAATATCAGCTTCTTCAGAAAATCCGTAGCGCAAGATTGGCTGGGAAACAAACGGCAAAATGTCTCGCACATTACTATCTTCAATGCAAAGTACTGCGATTCCATAGAATGGCATGCGTTGCGTAAATTGCACAAAGGTTTGCTTTAAACGGGCCATATCGTGCTGATAGGTATCCATATGATCCGCATCGATATTAGTGATCACTTCCATGGCTGGATAGAGTTGCAAGAACGAGGCATCAGATTCATCGGCCTCCACCACAATGAAGTCGCCTTGCCCTAAACGTGCATTAACACCTGCAGAATTTAACTTTCCACCAATCACGAAGGTTGGATCTAAGCCACCCTCTGCAAGCACCGAGGCAACTAAACTTGTTGTCGTGGTTTTGCCATGCGTACCAGCGATTGCGATTCCCTGCTTTAAACGCATTAACTCCCCAAGCATCACCGCGCGCTGGATCACTGGAATCCGATTGGCTCTTGCGGCAAGCACCTCTGGATTATTACCAGTGACCGCTGACGAAATCACCACTGCCTCAGCATCACCAATATTCTTCGCATCGTGCCCAATCGTAATTTGTGCGCCCAAAGCAATTAATCGCTTAGTCACCGCTGACTCCGCTAAATCCGATCCGGAAACGCGATAGCCTAAATTGAGCAGTACTTCAGCAATGCCGCACATGCCGGCTCCGCCAATTCCTACAAAATGAATGTGCTGAACAATATGCTTCATCGAGCGCACTCCTCGCAAATTGAGGCTACTTCCTCGGTCGCACGAAACTTTGCAAGCGCCTGCGCTTTCATGGCCATTTCGGCTAAATCCTGACGTCGTAATCCTAAAATCAACGCTGCCAACGCGGCTGCGTCCAACCCCGTTTGAGGCATCAATATTGCAGCATTCGCATCCGATAGAAAACGCGCATTAGCGGTCTGGTGATCATCAATCGCATGTGGAAATGGCACAAAACAAGCAGTAACCCCAGCGGCCGAGATCTCGGATACGGTCATTGCTCCAGCACGGCAAATCACTAAATCAGCTTTGGCATAGGCCCCAGCCATGTCCTCAATGAATGGCTTTAGTTCACCACGGACGCCCAATTGTTGATATTTTTTAGTCACTGCTTCCAAGTGCTGCTCACCCGTCTGATGCATCACGTTTGGGCGCTGATCGTCTGGCAATAAAGCTAGAGCTTCTGGGACCACTGCATTGAGTGCGGCAGCCCCCAAACTTCCACCGACCACAAGTAAATGCAGCGGGCCCTGACGCATTGCATAGCGAGCCTTACAATCACCCAGCACTTCAAAGCTCTCACGAATCGGATTACCCACCCACTGGCCATGTTCGAGTGTGTGCGGGAATCCAGTAAGAACTCGCGTTGCAAAACGCGCCAATACTCGATTAGCACTTCCAGCTACCGAGTTCGCCTCATGCAGCACCAAAGGCCGACCCATTAGGTAGCTCACTAAGCCCCCTGGGAAGGTGATATAGCCGCCCATACCTAACACCACACTTGGCTTCAAACGACGCAAAATTTTCCAGCTTTGCATCATGGCGCGAACTAACCGAAAGGGCATTAGTAGCTTTGTCAGCATTCCCTTGCCCCGCAAGCCACCAAATTGCACGCCCTCAAAAACAAATCCTTTTGCAGGTACTAAGCGATATTCCATACCGCTGGGATTTCCCATCCACGACACAGACCAACCCTGCTTACGCAAACACTCTGCAACGGCTAATCCCGGGAAGATATGCCCACCAGTGCCTCCAGCCATGACTAAGATAGAGCGCGCAACGTTGGTCATAGCTTGCCTCCGCGCATCAAAATTCGGTTCTCGTAATCAATCTTTAGTAAGACCGCAAAAGCCACCATATTCATCAAAATGGCTGAACCCCCATAACTTACGAGCGGCAAAGTTAATCCTTTAGTTGGCAAGATGCCTAAATTCACACCCATATTGATAAACGCTTGCCAACCGATCCAAATACCAATGCCCTTAGCGCACAACCCCGCAAAGCTACGATCCAATTGCAATGCAGTACGCCCAATCAGAAATGCCCGACGCACGACCCAGTAAAAAAGCAGAATCACCACAAATACACCCACAAAACCGAGTTCTTCCCCAATCACAGCCAAGATGAAGTCCGTGTGGGCTTCAGGTAAGTAATGCAACTTCTCAACACTACCTCCCAAACCAACACCAAACCATTCACCACGTCCAAAGGCCATCAAGGAGTGAACCAATTGATAACCCTTGCGCGCAGCATGCTCGGCTTGCCAAGGATCTAAGAATGCAAAAATGCGCTGACGCCTAAACTCGGATAATGCGATCACGGTCGCCACAATCACAACACCTACAATCGTTAAGCCAGCAAATAATTTGGCATTAATACCGCCTAAGAACAAAATGCCCATGGCAATGATGGCAATCACCATGAGGGCTCCCATATCGGGTTCAAGCATTAGCAATAGACCAACCAAGGCAACTGCAAGACCCATGGGTACGAAGCCCTTCACAAAGGAGTGCAGATGCTCCTGACGTTTGACGGTATAACTGGCCGCAAAGATAATGACGGCGAATTTCATCAGCTCGGATGGCTGGAAATTCATCACCCCTAAGGAAATCCAACGCCGCGCTCCATTTACACCCTTGCCGATTCCAGGAATCAAAACAGCAATTAAGAGCAAAATGGTGATCGCAAAAATATAGGGGGCTAACTTATCCCAAGTTTTCACCGGAATCTTAAAGACCCAAAACCCAACAAATACTGCAATCCCAAGCGAGATCAAATGCCGAATCAAAAAGTGATTACTGCTGTAGTTGGCATATTTGGGACCGTCTGCCAAGGTAATCGAGGCCGAATAAACCATGACTAATCCAATAAGACTCAGGGATAAAACTGCCCAAACTAGTAATTGGTCGTACTCCATCATGCGTGATCGGGTTTGCTCGACACCGGACACTGCATCTCGTAACCCAGAACGAAATCCATCAAAGCCTTCGCGCGAGATATTCCAAAAACGGTTCTGACGAATATTCATGCCGATGCCCCTAAGTGTTCATTGGGACTATTGCTCCATTGATTCGCGAGCTCATGAACAGCATCTACAAACACATCTGCACGGTGTTGATAGTTTTTAAACATATCAAAGCTCGCACACGCCGGGGATAACAAAACAAGGTCGCCAGCGGATGCACGTTGAGCTGCCGACTGAACAGCCGACTCCAAGCCCTTTGCATCGATCACTTCTAAATTGCCTCGGCTGATTGCGCTGGAGCACACTGCCTTAATGGCTGGGCCATCACGACCGATCACGATGAGGCCTTTTACAAATCGATCGATCGGCTCAGATAAGGGGCTAAAGTCTTGGCCTTTTCCATCACCGCCTGCAATGAGCCATATATTTTTTTGGCCTGAGGCAGCCCCCAAGCCCATCAATGCAGCAACGGTTGCTCCCACATTGGTACCCTTGCTATCGTCAATGTATTCCACATCTTGAATCACTGCGACAGTTTGAACCCGATGCGGTTCGCCCTGGTACTCACGTAAGCCATGTAAAAGTAGGCTAATCCCTAAACCTGCAGCACGGGCAAGAGCAAGTGCGGCAAGCGCATTGAGGGCATTGTGTCGACCTCGAATACGAAGCGCATCTGCCGGAATTAACCGCTTGAGTCGCAAGGTATCTGCTTCTTCATACGCATTATTTTTCCTACGACGGCGACGCTTAATGAATCCCTCTTGCGCCTCCTCCTGCTCCATCGCTTGGGTCGCTTCGTCGGGCTCCGCCCAAACCAACCAATCGATTCCACCACCATTTAAGTCACGTTCAATGCCAAATGAGTCGCTCTCCGTTGGCGTGTCACTTCCAAAAGAGATAATCTTATGATCGACTGTATGACTAAATACTTCGTTCACTAGTAAATCATCTCGATTTAAAACTAAAACTGAATCACTTCCCAAAATGCGAGCCTTCGCAGCAGCATAAGACTTCATATCGCCATGCCAATCTAAGTGATCCTGCGAAAGATTAAGAATGGTTGCGGCTGTTGGATTGAGTGTGTGGGTAAAGTGCAACTGAAAACTCGATAGCTCCAATACCCAGATGTGAGGCAAATCAGCAAAACTATCTGCCTCATTCAATGCAGTGCTCAATTTTTCAAGAGCAGCCGGACTAATATTGCCAGCCAAGGCAACATGGCGGCCGGCTCGCTCACAAATGTGTGCCGTTAACGCACTCGTCGTTGTTTTGCCATTAGTGCCAGTGATTGCCAGAATGTTAGGCTGATACTTCGTATCAGCCTCTGTAGCCATCCGGCTCAAAGCAGCAAGTGAGCGCGCAAAAAATTCGATTTCGCTCCAGATGGGGATCTTGCGCTCCTCGCAAATGGCTAAAAATGATTTCGCTGGCTCCTGAAGTGGTGATAAGCCAGGACTAATTCCTAAAATATCGACTTG
Source organism: Polynucleobacter sp. (assembly GCA_040400365.1). Classification (GTDB taxonomy): domain Bacteria; phylum Pseudomonadota; class Gammaproteobacteria; order Burkholderiales; family Burkholderiaceae; genus Polynucleobacter. Next base: position 42,642 of record JBBAQJ010000002.1, read on the forward strand.
CTCGAGCAAACCACTCCAATCACGTGCTTCAGGGGTAAAGGACTTCAGTCCTAAACTCTCAAGCTCACTTAGCCAATGGTGTTGTTGCGAATTGAGGGTCTCGCGTGCGCGCGTGTCGACAAGATGCACTTGTGCACCCTGGCTCAAGCACCACTTCACCATGGCGTAGCCAGATTCACCTAAACCCACAATCAAGATTTGTGGTGAAGTTAGTGCAGCGAACTCATCACTGTGATCGGAACTAAATGGTTGAAGTAAGCGCTGGTTCATTGTATTGATCGTTTCTCACCGTAACTTAAGGCTCGATAAGCCAACGAGTACCAATAAAATCGTGATGATCCAAAAACGCACGACCACTTGGGTCTCGCGCCATCCACCAAGCTCAAAATGATGATGCAAAGGCGCCATCCGGAAAATACGTCGTCCTTCACCATAATATTTTTTGGTGAACTTAAACCATAGAACTTGCATCATCACAGAGACTGTTTCAGCAACGAAAATCCCGCCCATCACAAAGAGAACAATTTCTTGACGAACAATGACTGCGATGGTTCCTAAAGCGCCGCCCAAGGCTAGGGCACCCACGTCGCCCATAAAAACTTGGGCCGGATGGGCGTTGTACCAAAGAAACGCTAGGCCCGCACCACCCATCGCGCCGCAAAAGATCAATAATTCACCGGCACCCGGAATATGGGGAAATAAAAGATATTTCGCATAAATCGAGTTACCCATAACATAGGCAAAGGCACCAAGCGCGGCACCCACCAAAATTACTGGCATGATGACTAAACCATCTAGGCCATCGGTTAAGTTCACCGCGTTACTGCTACCTACGATGACTAAGTAACTCAAAATGATGAAGCCCATGACCCCTAAGGGGTAGCTCATCTCTTTCATAAAGGGCACGGTTAAGTTTGATTTTGCTGGAAGATCTAAGGAAAATCCGCTCTCAACCCAACTCATGAATAACTGCAAAACCTTGAGGTTATTGACTTCTGAAACTGAGAACGCTAAATAAATTGCCGCAAACAAACCAATCAAGGTTTGCCAAAAGAATTTTTCTTTCGAAGGCATCCCTTTGGGATCCTTATAGACCACTTTGCGATAGTCATCGACCCAACCAATCGCACCAAAACCAAAGGTCACCAGCATGACGATCCAAATAAAGCGATTACTCAAATCAGCCCACAATATGCAAGAGATAAAAATACCAATCAGGATTAATACGCCGCCCATAGTAGGGGTGCCCACTTTCGCTAAATGCGTTTGCGGTCCATCGGTGCGTACTGCCTGATCCACTTTCATCGCAGTCAACTTCCGAATGACCCAAGGACCAAAGACAAGACCAATCAGAAGTGCGGTCATCGTCGCCATCACGGCACGAAAGGTAATGTATGAGAAGACCCGGAAAAATCCATAATCGTCTTGTAACCACTGGGCCAAGATCAAGAGCATGGTTTCACTCCCTCAATAAGAGCTTGCACGACCCGCTCCATCCGCATAAATCGCGATCCTTTAACTAAGATGCATACATTACGGTCGTTGAATTGCCGCAGATTCTGAACCAACTCACGATTCAATGAATCAATGTCATCAAAATGACGTGCATCCCCAGTGGGTCTCTCACATCGATATGCCGTATGACTTTCTTTCGTTAGAGAACCAATCGTCATGAAATGCTCAATACCGCATTGCGCCGCGTACTTCCCAAGTTCCTGATGAAAAGCGGGGCCCTGCGAACCCACTTCTCCCATGTCACCTAAAACTAAATAATGCTCACCCCGAAGAGCTGCTAATGCCTTAACAGCAGCTTCGACCGAATCTGGATTAGCGTTATATGTATCGTTGATCAGTTCGATATTCTGGGATATCGTGATACGCTGCATCCGACCCGATACAGGCATGAATTGCTCTAAACCGGCTTTAATTTGCGACAAAGAAATTCGCGCTGCAATGGCTACAGCAGTAGCGGCTAAGGCATTGCGGTAGTTATGCTCCCCAAGCGTATTGAGTTTCACCTGAACCGAACCACTTGATGTTCGAACTTGAATCTGACCATCCGCAAGTAAATAACCATCAATCACGGAAGCTGATTCCAAATCTGTATTGGGCGCCTGATCTAACCAACGAAACTCTAAATACTGTTTGGAAGCGCAAGCTCCTTTCCATAAGGCGGTATATGGGGTATCTGCTGGAAACACACCCACGCCATCAGACCGAAGTGTACGTAAAGCATCTGCATGCTCATGCGCCACCGCATCAACGGTTTCCATGAACTCTTGGTGCTCTCGTTGGGCATTATTAATAAGTGCAATGGTTGGGCGAGCGATCGCTGCAAGCTCGGCGGTCTCTCCTGGATGATTCATGCCAAGCTCTATCACGGCCAAGCGATGCGAAGGGCGAAGCTTCAATAATGTGAGAGGTAAACCAATATCGTTATTTAGATTTCCTTCGGTCACAAGTAACTCAGACGCGCTAACTGCTTCTCTGAAAATTGCTGCAATCATTTCCTTGACGGTTGTTTTGCCATTACTTCCGGTCACTACTGCTAGAGGCAATGCAAACTGGGCTCGCCATGCGGCGGCTAGCTCACCAAGTCCCTTACGGGTATCGTCTACATAAACAGCTGGCAAACTTGTTGGGCAGGATGTTTTTTCACTGATCAAGGCAGCCGAAGCACCTTGCTCGGCCACAGCACTTAAGAAGCTGTGCGCATCAAAGCGATCGCCCTTAAGCGCTACAAAGAGTTCTCCAGCGGAAAGATGACGACTATCGGTTCCAACCTGGCTAATTAGTTGATCTCGTGCTTCAACTATGCCAATGTTATGCAATTGACTATTTGGAAGTAAGGCATGGATATGAGCAAGATTAGTCATGGTTGGAATGGCTTGCATCAAACCGCTCCTCCACTAACCAGCCGCAAATGCGCTTGATCCGAAAAGTCAAAACGTTTCCCCTGAATTTCTTGAGTGGTCTCATGGCCCTTACCGGCAACTAGAACAACATCGTCGGCTTGAGCTTGCCTAACTGCGGTCATGATGGCTGCAGCGCGATCTGCAATGAGCTCAACGGATGAGGTGTGATGGTCACTCATGCCGGCCACAATCATATTCATGATGGCTTGTGGGTCTTCGGAGCGTGGGTTATCACTTGTAATGATCACATGATCAGCAATCGATTGCGCAACTGCTCCCATCATGGAGCGCTTTTCTTGATCCCGATCACCACCACAGCCAAATACGCACACCAGTTTTCCACCGCGCCCTTGCGCAATGGGCTTTAAGGTTTCTAAAACTTTTTGTAGTGCGTCGGGGGTGTGGGCGTAATCAACCACCATTAACGGGGTATCTGCGCGATCACTGTAAATCACTTCCATACGACCTAAAACAGGCTTTAGGTTAGAGAGGCGCTTTAGTGCATCTGGAATTCCAAAGACCATTAAGGTTGAAATCACGGCTAAGGCATTACTTAAATTAAATACACCTAATACAGGAATAGTGACTGAGTGATTGTTTCCATCAATACTCAATTGGCATTGATACGCATTCTTTCCAAATGTGTACTCCTGAAAATAAATGGCTTTGAATTGGCTACTAAATTTTTCTAGTCCATCAAACGAAGTTTGGCATATACCGTATGCCCAAATCTCGACATCCTCACGCGTCACCATATTCATTAATAGCTCGCGTCCAAAGGAATCATCAATATTGATAACAACGTTCCTTGGATGAAAATCAAAAAAGAGTTGAGCTTTTACAGCACCATACTCTGCCATACTGCCGTGATAATCCAAGTGATCACGGCTAAGATTAGTAAAGACAGCACAAGCAAAGTGAGTGCCATTCACACGTCCTTGCTCTAGGGCATGCGAGGATACCTCAAGCGCAATGTACTCAGCCCCTTTTGCTTTTAAGCTAGCAAGCTCCGTTTGTAAGCGAGGCGCATCTGGGGTGGTATACCCCAGTCCTTGCAATTGGTTTGGAAAACCACTACCGAGTGTACCGATCACGGCAGCTCTCTCGGATAAGCATTGTGCAAGCCATTGGGTCACACTGGTCTTACCATTCGTGCCCGTCACGCCAATCACTGGCACCACCTCACTGGGTTTGTCATACCACTCTGAACTTAAGTACCCAGCATGCTTGGCAAGCTCAGGAACTGCAATGCAACGCTCGTCTAAATCAGTTTCCCAAGCGGCACTTTGGCTTTCATCGGTGTTTGGTTCAAATAACACATAGGCAACCCCTCGAGAGAGTGCCTGAGCGATATAGATCCGTCCATCTCGCAAGGCCTTGCCGTGTCCAACCGAGTAGGCTAGAAACACATCGCCCTTTGTAATCAGGCGAGTATCGGCAACCAATTTGGCGCTGGGTGCAAGGCTTTGCCTTAAATAAGGCAATACATCGCGATGGGTCATTTGCATATTGGCCATCATTGCTTTAGCGCCACTTTTTGTAACGCACCAGTTATCGGTTGAGCATCCGGCGCCTGTACCACCGTTCGCTCATTCATATCGGGAGTGACGTTCAAGCTACGCAAAGTCTCGCTCACAATCGTTGAGAACACGGGTGCAGCGACCTGACCACCGTAATAACCACCGACGGTAGGCTCATCAACCATCACCGCAACCACAATGCGCGGAGCACTAATCGGTGCCAAACCAACAAAGAATGCTCGGTATTTATTAGAGGCATAGCCCTTGCCCTCAACCTTATGGGAGGTACCAGTTTTTCCGCCAACGCGAAATCCCTCCGCGCGTGCAGTCATTGCCGTACCGCCTTGCTCCGTAACAGTCTCCAACATGTTGCGCATCTCAATGGCGGACTTAGTCGTAATAATTCGAGTGCCTGGTTTGTAATCTGGGCTACGCAAAATTGTGGTGGGCACTAACTCGCCATCACGAGCAAAAATCGTATAAGCACGGGCCAACTGAAATAATGAAGTAGAAATTCCATATCCGAAAGACATACGGGCTTGATCGCTTTGGCCCCATTTTTGATAAGGATGCAAGCGCCCTGCGACTGCGCCGGGAAATCCAATATTCGGGGCCTGGCCAAAACCAACTGCCGCGAATAGATCCCACATCTCACGAGGCTCGAGCTGCAGCGCTAATTTTGCAGTACCAATATTGCTCGATTTCTGAATCACTTGGGATACCGTCAACGTTCCATAGGGATGTGTATCCGTGATCGGCTTGGGACCTACTAATAATTTTTGACCAATGGTCATATTGGTTTCGGGCTGCACCTTACCTTGCTCAAGTGCAAGCGCAACTGGGAAAGGCTTCATGGTTGAGCCCGGCTCAAAGGTATCGGTCAATACTCGATTACGTAGCTGCTCACCAGTCAGTGCTTTACGAGAGTTTGGGTTATAGCTTGGCCAATTAGCCAATGCCAAAATTTCTCCAGTACGCACATCGAGAACGACTGCACCACCGGCTTTGGCCCGATGCTTTTCAACTGCACTCTTTAAGGCGTTATACGCAATGTACTGAATCTTGCTATCGATTGAGAGTTGAAGATCCTGGCCATCCTGTGGAAATTGCAAGATTGAAATGTCATTGACGATTCGGCCCAAGCGATCAACTACGACCCGTCGTTTCCCTGGCTGAGCCGCAAGGTCTTTATCGCGCGCCAGCTCAATTCCTTCTTGACCACGATCTTCCACGTTCGTAAAGCCAACCACGTGAGCCATCGCCTCACCCTCGGGGTAATGACGACGGTATTCATTATTTAATCCAATTCCTGGAATCTCTAAGCGACGAATTTGTTGAGCAATCTCGGGGTCAACTTGACGCTTCAGAAATACTTGATTGCGCTCATCAGAAAAACGCTTCTTAATCTCTGCTTCACTCATCTCCAACAACTTAGCGAGTTGCGAAATTTTCTCAGGTGCAAGGTCAGCAGGAATACTGTCGGTATACGCAATCACAGCCTTTGCCTCAAGGCTTGTTGCAATTAACTGACCGTTGCGATCCAAAATTTTTCCACGCGTGGCACGCATCTCAATCTCACGCTGTACGCCCTTGACCGCTTTTGCTTCATAAAACCCATTTCCTGGGCCCTGAATCCAAAATGCACGAATGACCAACGCTACGAATGCAACAAACAGCAAGAACAGCATCAGTCGCGAGCGCCACATCGGCAGTCGCAACACCACGTTTGGAGAGGTCGAGAAGCCTACCGGTTTCATAGACCTTCCTTGAAGTACAGAGTACGATCTGGAGTAATCGGACTCATCCGCAACTGGTTGCGAGCCACATCACGAATTCGGGCCGATTTGGAGAGATTGCGCTGCTCAAACTCTAACCTAAGCCATTCTTGATTTAACTTACGCTCTTGTGCTTGGGCACGCTCTAAGGAAACAAATAACTTTCTGGTTTTCTGTTGAGACGTAACCAGCGACAATGCGCAAATTAATAGCAATGCAAGCAGACTGAGCGTGGCGCGATTCATACGAGAGCGCCTCTTTTCTGTGCAACACGCATCACCGCTGAACGGGCCCGGGGATTTTCATTAACCTCGGTTAAGCCTGGCTTTATCCGATCAATAATTTCTAAATCGCCCTGCGGCAAATCTTTTGCTCGTAAGGGCACTTCTCGTGGGATGTTAACGTGCGCATGCGCTTGCATGAACTGCTTCACAATGCGGTCCTCGAGTGAATGAAAACTAATCACCACCAATCGACCACCAACTTTTAATACGTTTAGAGCAGCGGATAGTCCCTTCTCAAGATCGGTTAATTCTTGATTAATGAAAATCCGAATGGCTTGAAACGTGCGAGTTGCTGGATCTTGTCCTGGTTCACGCGTTTTCACTACACTTGCAATCAAATCTGACAAGGCTTTGGTAGTTTGAACAGAATGTCCTTCTTCGCGCTGCTTCACTATGGCGCGCGCAATGGATGTTGCAAAGCGCTCCTCACCGAAGGTTTTAATCACCTGCGCAATCTCATCAACTGCTGCGCTAGCGAGCCATTCCTGAGCTGAGATTCCGCGTGTCGTATCCATGCGCATATCAAGCGGGCCCTCGAACCGAAATGAGAATCCCCGCTCTGGTGTGTCGATTTGCGGTGAGCTGATCCCCAAGTCGAGCAGCACTGCATCGACCGATGCCCTCTGAATATGCTGTTCGATGTTGGCAAAACTTGAATGAATAATTTGTAGACGCGGATCGCAAAGCGATTGTGCTTTGGCAATGGCTTCTGGATCCTTGTCGAATGCGATGAGCTTGCTCTCCTGGCCAAGCACGTCCAAGAGTGCTTGCGTATGACCACCTCGACCGAAGGTTCCATCGATTAGTACGGCAGAGTTGGGCTGAAAGGATGGTCCGCTGATCATGGCGGTGACTGCCTCGGCCAGTAATACTGGGCGATGGGTGTTGTTCATGGCGCCCGATCATCAAAAGGTAAATTGTTTTAATGCGTCTGGCATGCCCTGCGCAATTGCCGCCTGCTCTTTTGCTGCATACGTGTTTGCATCCCAAATCTCTAGATGCGAACCCATGCCCAGCAACATAATTTCACGTTCAATGTTTGCAGCGCTGCGTAGCTCGGGCGTGATCAGAATGCGTCCGGCACCATCTAAATCAATTTCCGCAGCATTGCCCAAGAAGATTCGGCGCCACCAATGTGCGTCCATTGGTAATTGCGCAACCCGAGCCCGAAATGCTTCCCATTCGGGTCTGGGAAATAACAGCAAACACCCGTCGGGGTGCTTAGTTAGCGTGACGCGACCTTCGCCCTGCAGCAATAAGGCATCACGATGCCTTGCCGGCACCGACATACGACCTTTTGCGTCGAGATTGAGAGCTGAAGCGCCTTGAAACAAAATTTACCCCACTTTTTCACACTTCCTCCCACTTTAGAGGAAGCTTCCTACAGGGTCAAGTATTTTTGGGTAAATTTTTAGGAAATTCTCTAGTGATTACAAATACTTAGAGAAGCTTTACAAAATAATCATAAATTAAAATTATGACCTAAAACAAGTACTTGTAATCTATAGCTAAGATACGTCTTTAGGTATATATGGGGAATGCCCTGAAAAGCCTGTATAAAAGAACAGTAATACTAGATTTTATAAGCGGTCGTGGTCATGATTTTAGAAATACCCGCCATGAGCGAGGTAATGGGTCGGGGTAATTCTTGCCCACCGGCGGCTATTGCACTTGCGCCATGCTCGATTTCATCCATTCGCATCTGCTCCACAATGGCTCGGGAATGAAGATCGGTCTCAGGTAGCCTCTCAAGGTGATCATCCAAGTGTCGCTCCACCTGCTTCTCGGTTTCCGCTACAAATCCTAAGCTCCAACGGTCGCCCGCTAACCCAGCGACCAACCCGATTCCAAATGCTCCCGTATACCACAATGGATTTAAAAGACTGGGGCGAGAGTCCAACTCTTTGAGGCGCTCCTCGCACCATGCCATGTGATCCATCTCTTCTTTTGCTGCCTGATCCAATAAGGCACGAGTTTCAGGAGTCTTAGCCAGTAATTTTTGAGATTGGTAGAGCGCTTGGGCACAGACCTCACCAACGTGATTGACGCGCATTAAGCCTGCCACATGGGTGCGGTCTTGGGGGCTTAAATCAAGATCTGAAGTGAGCGCTTGCTCTTCATTAAATCCTTTTTGAATATTGGCCTTAGGGATTGGCCGGCTGTAATTAGCACCACCGGCAATTGCACGCAACGCAGTATCAAACTCACCAATCAAGCGATCAATTGGGCTCAGATTGATAGGGTTTAAACGACTCATACTTGCACTTCAGCCTTGCAGCTTTCCTTGGTTTTTAGGCCAAGTTCTGCGAGCAATTGGCGGTCGGCTAATGCCTCTGGATTGCCTGTAGTGAGTAACTGGTCACCATAGAAAATGGAGTTCGCACCCGCCTGAAAACACATCGCTTGCACTGCTTTTCCAAGCTCTTGGCGACCTGCAGATAATCGAACTC
>JBBAQJ010000002.1:51685-76333 GCA_040400365.1 Polynucleobacter sp.
CGAACATGCTGCAAAGTATCCAAACGATCCTGGTAGTTGCGAGTCTGAATCACATTGGGATAAAAATCCTCACTGGTGTCTAAATTGTGGTTGTAAAAATCTAACCCTGCATCCCGCAAAGCCTTAGCCTGATTGGCTTCTAGCATTCCAAGCGTTGCGCAAGTCTCAAGCCCCAACTCCTTAACACCCCGAATCATGGCGGCTACTTTTTCAACATCACGATCCTTGGGTTCGCGCCACGCAGCGCCCATACAAAACCGATTGGAACCAGCTGCTTTGGCTGCCCTCGCAGCCTCTAGCACATCGTCTAAATCAAGGAGTTTGGTTGCCTTCACGTCTGTGTGATAGCGCGCCGCTTGGGGACAATAGCCGCAATCCTCGGGGCAGCCTCCAGTCTTAATAGATAGCAAGGTGGCTAACTCGACATCACCCTCTGGAAAATATTGGCGATGCGTTTCTTGGGCCCTAAACATCAACTCGTGAAGGGGGAGCTCAAATAATGCCGCGACCTGCTCCAGTGTCCAGATTGGATAGGCGCTAGGCGGGCTTGGCTTCACCTGAACCAATGGTGAGATCGTTGGTGATGCTGACATGGTTTTATTGGGATTGAACTCTAAAACCAATAACATACCAGATATGCTGCTTGATTTTGAAATAATCCACATCTTCGCCAATGAATAAACCGGGTCATTCCTTAGACTGGGTCAGTCGGAGCCTTGCTTCGGTTTGGCAACCCTGCAGCCAAATGAAAGACCACGAGGCTTATCCCTTAATTGCGATTACCTCGGGAAAAGGGGCGTGGCTATGCGACGATCAAGGACGGCGCTTTATTGACGGGATTAGTTCGTGGTGGACCAATTTGTTTGGTCATGCTAATCCGCGTATCAATCAAGCAATCACTGAGCAACTCAACCGTATTGAGCATGTGATGCTCGCTGGGTTTACCCATCAACCAGTGGTGGAACTATCAGAACGTTTAAGTGCGCTAACAAATGGTCAATTAGGCCATGCGTTTTATGCCAGTGACGGTGCATCGGCCGTTGAAATTGCGCTCAAGATGAGTCATCACTTTTGGAAGATTCAGGGGAAACCTAATAAAAATAAATTTGTTTGCTTAGCGAATAGCTACCATGGAGAAACCTTAGGGGCACTCAGCGTAACGGATGTATCAATATTTCGCGATGCCTATGGATCACTTCTCAATCCAGTTCATATCGTCATGTCACCTGATTCTCGGGCTGCAACCAACCAGGTCTCGAGCGAGGAGATCATTGATTTGGCGCTCGAGAATCTTGAAGAATGTTTAGCCCAACACTATCAAACCATTGCAGCCTTAATCATTGAGCCTCTAGTCCAATGCGCAGGCCAAATGGCAATGCATGCACCACGCTATGTGAAGGGGGCTAAGCAACTGTGTGAGCAATACGATGTGCATCTAATTGCCGATGAAATCGCAGTTGGCTGTGGTCGGACAGGCACATTCTTTGCCTGTGAGCAAGCCGGTATTTGGCCGGATCTTATGACCCTATCCAAAGGAATCAGTGCGGGTTATTTACCTCTATCCATTTGTATGAGCACCGATACGATTTACTCTGCGTTTTACAGCGACCGCATGTCAGCGACTTTTTTGCATTCCCACTCGTACACTGGCAACCCATTGGCGTGTCGCGCTGCACTCGCAGGCTTGGATATTTTTCAAGAGGATGCCGTACTAGAGAAAAATAAAGTCCGCAGCCAATCCATCCAAGAAGCATTCGCATGGACCCGTGATCACGCATCGATTGAACATGTTCGTCAACAAGGAATGATCTTCGCGTTTGATGTTAACGCAGCTGCGATTTCAAATCCAGGCTCATTTTCAAAAATGATGTTTCAGGAGGGCTTACAAGAGGGGGTGTTGATTCGACCTATTGGTCGCACAGTCTATGTGATGCCGCCTTATATTCTTTCTGCCGATGAAATCCAACAGATGGGTCGTGCAATCGAACGAACCTTGCATACTGTTTTGCAAAAGTCCTAATTCCATATTACATATGCCCTTTGCTCTCAATCAAATTGACGCGGAACTAGCAACACTCGATCGCGAGTTGCTGCGTCGCTCGATTCGCTCAGTCGATACCCCATGTGGTACTGAGATTCAAATTGGAGGGAAATCATTGCTGGCATTTTGTAGCAATGATTATCTAGGTCTTGCCAATCATCCCGAATTAATTGCAGCCCTATCCGAAGGGGCTAAGCGTTTTGGCACGGGAAGTGGTGCTTCGCATTTAATTAGCGGCCATCATACGATTCATGATGAGCTCGAAGCAAAATTAGCCTCGACTCAAGCCAATGCCATTCCAAATGCCCGCGCTTTATTTTTCTCCACTGGCTACTTGGCTAACATTAGCGCCATTACTGCCCTGAGCCTGATCGGGGAAAAAACAAGTATTTATTCTGCCGCCCTTAACCACGCATCTCTAATTGATGGCATTCGCTTAGCAAAAGCACAAGCATCGATCGACGTACATATCTTTAATCACCATCACCTTGCAGACCTTGAAGGGGTCTTAAGTCATGACACCGCCCCAAACAAACTCATCGTGACCGATGGGGTCTTCAGTATGGATGGGGATCTCGCTCCAGTTCAAGAGCTCTTACGCCTAGCCAATCAATACGATGCACTCCTCATGATTGATGATGCGCATGGATTTGGTGTGCTCGGCAAGCATGGGTACGGAATCTTAGAAGACCAAACGATTTGCTCGGACCGCATTATCTATATTGGCACACTAGGCAAAGCTGCTGGTCTCAATGGTGCCTTTGTTTGCGCCCACGAAAAAATCATCGCATGGCTCATTCAGAAAGCAAGGCCCTATATTTACAGCACAGCTAGCTCACCCGCATTAGCTTTTGCCGTGCTGCGCAGTATTTCTCTAATCGAAGGAGAGCTTGGGCAAGAATTAAGGGCTCGTTTACAAGGCAATATCGCGCTTTGGAAAGAAGGTTCTACTTTTAACCGTTGGAACCGATTGGAATCAGATACCGCGATTCAACCCATTGTGGTTGGCAGTAATGAGACTGCCTTACAGCTTGCAAGAGCCCTAGATCAATTGGGATATTGGATCCCTGCAATTCGTCCGCCTACCGTTCCTAAAGGCATGGCGCGCTTACGGATGACCTTATCGGCCGCACATACTATAGAGCAGGTTCAGGGGCTCTGCAAGGTGCTATCGGATCTCGAAACCTCTTTACCAAAATCATGAGCCGGTCCTACTTTGTCACCGGTACCGATACTGAGATTGGCAAAACCTTGGTCACCGCTGCATTGGTTTACAAATTAAATGTACTCAATCCAGGTTCAGCATGCGCCTTTAAGCCAGTGGTTGCAGGAAGTTATCGCAATAGTGAAGGCATGCTTTGCAATGAGGATTTAGAAACTTATAAGCTAGTCCAAGATCGAGCGATTCCCCAAGGTACGATTTGTCCTTATGTATTGGATACTCCAGCCGCACCTCATCTGATCGCTGCCGAGCATGGCAAGCACTTAGAACTCGATCGCATGGTGCAAGCTTATCAAACACTACAAACACAAATTACCCATGTCATTGCCGAGGGTGCTGGTGGATTTCTAACACCGGTTGATGATCGCCATGACCTGTCTACATTTGCTGTGCGCATTCAAGCACCAGTGATTCTGACCGTAGGAATACGTTTGGGCTGCATCAATCACACACTACTCACGGTAGAAGCCATTGAGCAACGCGGTCTCAAACTGGCCGGCTGGGTCGCCAATTGTATCGATCCTCAGATGGCCTATTTGAAAGAAAACATTTCAACGCTTCAAAATCGAATCAAGGCGCCCCTATTGGGAAGCATTGCGTATTTACCGCCGAACTTACAGAAAAAATCGAATGCGCCCTATTCAATTGAAGCCATTCAATTTGCTTCAAATGCAATCGCATTACCCTGATTGACTTTCATCGCGCAGGACACGGCGCAGAATCTTACCCACATTATTCTTAGGCAGGCTTTCTCGAAACTCAATTTGTGTTGGGCGCTTGTAGTGCGTCAGACGACGATTACAAATATCCATAATTAGTTCTTCGGTAATCGAAGGATCTTCTCGCACTACGAATAACTTGACCGCCTCACCCATCGCACCTTGACGAATACCAACCACTGCACATTCAAGGACCCCAGGGATTGAGGCAACCACATCCTCGACTTCATTTGGAAAGACATTAAAACCAGCCACCAAAATCATATCTTTCTTGCGATCCACAATTCGGAAATAACCAGCCTCATCCATCACACCGATATCACCCGTTCGAAAAAATCCATCGGCACCAAGCACGTTCTGGGTTTCAGATTCTTGTTGCCAATAGCCACACATGACCTGAGGACCGCGAATATAGATCTCACCAATCTCACCAATGGCCAAATCCTTGCCCTCTTCATCCCGAATGCACATATCGGTATCGGGCAAGGGTAAGCCGATCGAACCCTTGAACTCCGTTGCCAATGGAGTGTTGCACGATGCAACCGGTGAAGTTTCAGAAAGGCCATACCCCTCGGTAATGACCGTACCAGTTAATTCTTGCCAGCGTTGCGCAACGGAGCGCTGCACTGCCATGCCACCACCAATCGTCAGTGCCCACTGCGAGAAATCCAATTGAGAAAATGTGGGATTATTTAAAAGTGCGGCAAATAAAGTATTCACTCCTGGGAACAAATTGATCTCAGGAAACTCCTTCAGGATCCCAATTAAGTTTTGTAAATCGCGCGCATTTGGAACCAACAGGATTCGAGCACCAAGGCGCATGCCCAATAGTCCACAGCCCGTGAGAGCAAAGATGTGATACATGGGAAGTGCGCACAGAAAATGCCATGCGGTAATCGTTTTGCGTTGTTCAATCGGTTTTAACCAAGCCTCAATTTGTAATACATTGGCAATTAAATTGCGATGGGTCAATATGGCGCCTTTGGAAATTCCGGTGGTTCCACCGGTGTATTGCAAGAGTGCAATGTCATCTTGAGAACGATGTGGACGCTCATAAGTGCGACTCGCACCCAGCTCTAAAGCAGCGGTAAATTGAATCGTGCTAACTTGCGTAGGCAAGGAATAGGGAATGACTTTGCGCTTAAAGGTTCGTATGAATCGATCTAACCAGGGGCCCTTCCAACCCAGCATCTCCGCAATACTCGTGATCACCGCGTGTTTTAATGCAATCACTTGACCCTCAAGCGCAAAGGCATCTTCAAGGGTTTTTCCAAAATGCTCCAAAAGTAAGATAGCCTCCGCCCCACAATCACGTAGTTGCGCTGCTAGTTCACGCGGGGTATAGAGGGGATTAATACTCACCACAATGAAACCCGCACGAAGTACGCCATATAAAGCCATGGGGTATTGCGGAATATTGGGCAGCATGATTGCAACCCGTGCACCCTTGGATAGACCAAGACTTTGCAAATAACTGGCCAATTGCTTCGATGCCAAATCAATGGCTTCATAAGAAAAGTGCTTACCCATGCACCAATACGCGGGTCGCTCCCGATGTATTTCAAATGACTCATCCAGTAAATCCAAAAGTGAGCCATACCGGTCATAACTCAAATGATGGGGAACGCCCATTGGGTAGGATGAAAACCAAGGTTTATTTGTAATCATTGGTATTTATTACACTTTTTTAATCGACACGCTATCTCCACACCAAGTGTATCGCTTTGGGCTAATATTGACCTATGAGAATACTCCCCGAGATCATCGAAGCGACTCCTGGCATCGCTGAAATCCGGCGCAATATTCATGCGCATCCTGAACTGCGCTTTGAAGAAAAGCGTACCGCTGAACTGGTTGCCCAAGCACTATCCAGTTGGGGTATTGCGGTCTATCAAGGTCTTGGCAAAACAGGGGTAGTAGGTCGCTTAGATGGTGAGTTGGGCCCGGGCAAGATGATTGGCTTGCGCGCCGATATGGACGCCCTACCTCTTCAAGAAAAAAATACTTTTCCTCACGCCTCGCAAAATCCAGGCAAGATGCACGCCTGCGGCCATGATGGTCATACTGCAATGCTATTGGGTGCGGCGCAATACCTTGCTAATCATCGCGATTTCAAAGGAACCGTGATTTTTATTTTTCAACCTGCCGAGGAAGGTGGTGCTGGCGCCCAAGAAATGATTGAAGACGGTCTGTTTGAACAATTCCCTTGCGATGCAGTATTTGGGATGCACAATTGGCCTGGTTTAGAAGAGGGTCATTTTGGGGTTGTGAGCGGCCCCATGATGGCATCGAGTAATGAGTTCGTAATCGATATTCAAGGAAAAGGCGGGCATGCAGCCCTCCCGCACAACAGTGCAGATCCCATCATGGCGGGCGTTCAGATTGCGCAAGCTCTACAAAGCATCATTACTCGCAATAAACGTCCGGTTGATGCAGCGGTGATCTCGATCACGCAATTTCATGCAGGAGAAACCAGTAATGTCATTCCCGATACTGCGATGCTAGGCGGAACAGTTCGGACATTTACGTTAGAAGTTTTAGATTTGATCGAACAGCGTATGCATGAGATTGCCAATCAAGTGGCTAGCGCCTTTGATTGCAAAGCGAATCTGACGTTCAAACGCAATTACCCACCCCTGATTAACGATGAACAGCAAACCGAGTTTGCCAGCGAGGTCATGAAAGAACTCGTGGGCAACGAACGGGTAAACACCCGAATTGATCCAACCATGGGTGCCGAGGACTTTGCCTTCATGCTCTTAAAAAAACCAGGCTGCTATGTATTTTTAGGCAACGGCGATGGTGATCACCGCTCCACTGGTCATGGCATGGGTCCCTGCCATTTGCACAACCCTTCCTATGACTTTAATGACCAAATCATTCCGGTTGGAGTGAACTACTGGGTCCGCTTGGCCCAAACTTTTCTGCGTTAACGATTCTTAAATTGAGCGGGCCGCTTCTCTAAAAAAGCAGCCATTCCCTCTTTTTGATCCTCAGTACCAAAGCAGGCGTGAAACAATCGGCGCTCAAAACGAATTCCTTCGGTGAGTGTGGTTTCATAAGCAGCATTCACACTTTCCTTCACCATCATGAGAGTAAGTAATGGCATCGCGGCAATCGTTTGCGCAATTGCCATTGTTTCGGCCATCAACTGCGCTGCTGGATAAACCCGGGCAACTAAACCACTTCGCTCGGCTTCAGCGGCATCCATCATGCGACCTGTTAAACATAAATCCATCGCCTTCGATTTAGATACTGCACGGGTTAAGCGTTGCGTGCCACCCGAGCCTGGAACAATCCCTAATTTGATTTCGGGTTGCGCAAATTTGGCGTTATCGGCAGCAATAATCATGTCACACATCATCGCGAGTTCACAACCACCGCCCAATGCATATCCTGATACCGCAGCAATCACTGGTTTGCGAATCTTGCAAATGGTTTCCCAATTGCGGCTAATAAAATTATTTCGATACGCTTCCTGAAAATCCAATTTAGCCATCTTGCCAATGTCGGCTCCGGCAGCAAATGCTTTCTCACTCCCAGTAATCACAATACATGCAATCGTGTCATCAGCATCAAAGCGCAACAATGCATCCCCCAACTCATCCATCAGCTCATCATTTAAGGCATTGAGTACGTGCGGGCGATTTAATGTAATGAGGGCAACCTTTCCCTCGGTCTGGGTCAATATGGTGTTGTATGACATTTCAGTCCCTCTTCGGTAGCATTAACCAAACACGACCATTTTGCTTCATTCTGCCGGCTAATTCGCCAGCTTCGTCCCCAGTGCCCCAAAAATAATCAACTCGGACCGGGCCCACAATCGCCTTACCTGTATCTTGGGCCATCACCAAGCGTCGGATTGGCTGATTACTCAGAGGACGGGTGGTTTCTAAAAACACGGGTGCGCCAAGCGGGATCGCCCGCGGATCAATCGCAATACTGCGCTCAGGGGTTAGTGGGACTCCTAGCGCACCAATCGGCCCAAGATCCTGGTTCGCTGAAACCGGTAGTTCTCGAAAGAAGACAAAACGTGGATTCGCATTGAGCATCTCTTGCACCTTGCCTGGATTGCGCTTGGCCCACTCCGAAATCCCCTGCATGGTTGCTTGTGCGCGAGTAATCTCTTTACGATCCAATAACCACTGTGCACTGGATTTAAACGGTAAATCATTCGACCCCGCAAACCCCAATCGCATGATTTGGCCATTATCCAAACGGATTTTTCCAGACCCCTGAATCTGCATCGATGCAGCCGCTACCGGATCTTCAACCCAGGCAATTTCTGAACCCTTAAGGAGACTTGAGTTCATTAGCTCAGCGCGTGTTGGTGCAGGCGATGGTTTCGCACGAATCCAGGCTTTGGGATAGGCATACAGGGGCACGGTATACCGATCGGTACGAACCCGCGAACCGGCAATAATGGGTTCGTAATAGCCGGTGACCAAACCTTCTGACTTCCCAGTTATCTGATTGCGAACTGCATAGGCCTTGAAATTATTCTCAAAGAATGCTTTCGCATCTCTGGGTTTTTGAGCATTAGCCCGATCGCAGACTGCAGCCCAATTCACTGGTCCGGGTTTGCGCTTACGCAAGGTATTGCAACTTTGCAACCACGCTTGCCACGCCTCACTTAGGTTGTCTTCATTCCAACCAGGTATCTCAGAAAACTCCACAGGTGTTAATGCGGCTGATGAACTACTGTCATCGGCGACGACCGTTTCGGTCACCTTCGGAGTGCGTGGCAAGCTACTCTGGCTACTCGCCTTAGGTGTTTGAGAAACTGGCTTGGTTGGTGGCGCTGCACACGATGCAAGAAAGAAGCCGGCCACCACAACCCAGAATGCAGGCTTACAAACTACAATTGGGTATCTTGAATTCCAAAAGATCATCATGCTTGCTCAGTTATTTGATGAATATCCCATGCTCTTATTTGTGCTAGAAGCATTTCTAGCTCTGGCTATTCTATTAGCAATTGTGTTTTGGACCGGCAAAGGCCGTAGAGACTAGAAAAATTAGTCAGCTAATATTTTCGAGAGAAATTCCTTGGCCCGAGGTGATCGTGCATCGGGATTGGCAAAAAACTCATCACGTGTGCAGTCCTCCACAATTCTGCCGCGATCCATAAAGATCACACGATCGCTCACTTTCTTGGCAAAACCCATTTCATGGGTGACCACGCACATGGTCATGCCTTCCTGCGCTAACTTGACCATCACATCCAAAACCTCTCCCACCATTTCGGGGTCAAGAGCGGAGGTAGGCTCATCAAACAACATCACGATTGGATCCATGCATAAGGCACGAGCAATGGCTACGCGCTGCTGCTGACCACCTGAGAGCTGACCCGGAAACTTATCTTGTTGTTCTAATAAACCCACGCGCTCTAAATATTTAAGGCCCTGCTGTTTAGCCTCCTCTGGATTGCGATTGAGTACTTTCACTTGAGCAATGGTTAAGTTCTCCATCACCGACAAATGGGGAAATAGTTCAAAGTGCTGAAACACCATACCAACACGTGAGCGCAGATGTGGCAAATTCGTATTGGGATCATGCAAGTCAATGCCGTCAACCATCAACTCACCTTCTTGAAATGGCTCTAGAGCATTGATCGTCTTAATCAGTGTCGACTTTCCCGACCCCGACGGCCCACAAATGACCACCACCTCTCCCTTGTGAATCACCGTCGAGCAATCGGTGAGGACTTGAAACTGGCCGTACCATTTTGAAATATGACGAAGCTCAATCATAGCAATCTCATTCCTTAGCGAACAATTGCAACTTTTTCCTGAATCCGCTTAACGATTCGGGATAGCGTAAAACAGATTAGAAAGTAGGTCACGGCTGCCAATAAATAGGTCTCAATCGGTCGACCAAAGTTTTTACCTGCGATCTCGAAACCTTTTAGAAGATCGTAAGCACCAATGGCATACACCAAGGAAGTATCTTGAAACAAGATGATGGTTTGAGTCATAAAGACAGGAATCATATTTCGGAATGCTTGGGGCAAAACTACCAAACGCATATTTTGGGAGTAAGTCATTCCTAGGGCTTGGCCAGCGCAAACCTGCCCCTTCGGAATCGACTGAATTCCAGCTCGCACAATCTCTGAAAAGTAAGCCGCCTCAAATGCAATAAAGGTGATGATGGCCGATAAATTAACGCCAATTGGTTTGCCAATCATCAGCGGAATCAATAAGAAAAACCACAGAATCACCATAACCAGGGGGATGGAGCGCATCGTATTGACATATACAGTTGCAGGCAACGTTAGCCACGGTTTGCCTGAAAGGCGCATTAAGGCCAGTACCGTCCCCAACAGAATCCCACCAATCGTCGCAATGATGGTTAACTGAACACTAAAGATCAAGCCCTTTTGAATATAACTAGTCAATAGCTCCCAGTTATAAAAGCTCAGATCCAAGTTCATAGTCTCTCGCTTACCTTAATGCGCTGAGGATGGATTAGCAGCAATAAAACCAGGAACGCGCGTTTTTTTCTCAATCCACACCATAATTCGATTGACCGAGAATGCACTCACCATATAAAGCCCCGTAACGGCTAAATAGATTTCAATGCCACGAGAGGTTTCCTCCTGAGCCTGTAAAGCAAACAAAGTGAGCTCCGGTACGGATACCGCAAACGCAACGGATGAGTTCTTCACAATATTCATACACTCCGATGTAAGTGGCGGAATGATGATGCGCATTCCCATTGGTAAGAGCACATAGCGATAACTTTGTGTGGTGGTCATACCCAAGGCAATGGCCGCATTTCGTTGTCCTGTTGGCAGCGATTGGATTCCCGCACGGACCTGCTCAGCAATCCGCGCCGATGTAAACAAGCCCAAGGCAATACTCACCAATAGATAGGATGGGAAGTCCTTCATGATGGGGAAAAATGCAGGTACTACGTGATACCAAAGAAAGACTTGAACGAGTAATGGAATATTTCGGAAGAGCTCAACCCAAGCCGTCGCCCCTGCGATACATAATCGATTAACTAGATGCTTAGGCGGTAAGGTGCGCATCGTACCAATGACGACACCCATCACCATTGCTAACACCAGACTAAGCCCGGCGACAGCAATCGTCCAACCCCATGCGGAGATTAACCAATCTAAATAAGTGGGATCAGCGTTGGGATCCATCCCAAATAAAAAGGAGAAGCAGCGCGGGGCTACTTCTCCAGTCAAAGTGTCTTTACAAAAGACACTCCAGTCAAAGTTCATATCAAACTCGCCATGAACCTTCCAAATTACTTCTTCTGATAATCTTCTGCAGGCTTATCGTTTGGATTGGCCCATGCTTGTTTGGTACTTTCAGATAAAGCCAAACCAACTCGTGCATTCTTGGGCGGAATGGGTTGCAAGAACCATTTATCCCAAAGTTTGGTGAGGGTGCCATCTTTCATCATGCGCTTGAGGTTATCGTCTACTGCTTTCTTAAACCCTGGATCATCTTTACGCATCATGATCGCAATGGGCTCAACTGCAATAACTTCACCGACAATGCGGTAATCACCAGGATTTTTTGCATTCGCGATATTGCCAGCCAAAATGGAGCCATCCATCACAAATGCATCGGCGCGTCCCGATTCCAACAAGAGGAAGCTATCCGCATGATCTTTGCCAAATACTTCTTCAAAGTTCACTCCAGTAGCCTTTTCATGCTTACGTAAGAGCTGCACTGAGGTAGTACCTGTAGTGGTTGCTACC
The DNA here is from genome assembly GCA_040400365.1 of Polynucleobacter sp. Lineage (GTDB taxonomy): Bacteria > Pseudomonadota > Gammaproteobacteria > Burkholderiales > Burkholderiaceae > Polynucleobacter. The sequence goes on from JBBAQJ010000002.1 coordinate 63,385, forward strand.
TTCTTGCCATTGAGCTGATTTAAGGTGGTAATTCCAGAATTGGCCTTCACCGCAATCCGAATTTCTTCAACGTAGGTTGTTACAGCAAAAGCCACATCCTTTTGCCGGGTTGCATTATTGGTTGTTGAACCGCACTCAATGTCAACGGTTCCATTCTGTAACAACGGAATGCGATTCTGTGAAGTCACTGGGGTGTACTTGATATCCAGTGTCTTTAAATTCAATTGCTTTTGAATATCACGCAATACGGTATTGCAGATTTCCACATGAAAGCCGGCATATTTCCCATCTCCCAAGGTATACGAGAGTGCGCCAGATGACTCGCGTACACCCATAGTCACCACACCGGTAGATTTCATTTTATCGAGTGTACTTTGCTGAGCAATTACCACTGGCGAAATTAATAAACTGCTAGCAAGTAAGGTGATGCTGCCTAAAGCGCTAGACCATGAAAATTGCTTCATATCATTTCCTTTAATCAATTTGGTTTTTGATTTAGATAAAACGTCACCATCTTAACGAGAATCCCCGCGAAAACTCCCGAATAGCCCTATTCAATGCAAGGTTCTTGGCATGACCAGGGCAAACTCTGGGATCGTTGCCTGAAAAAACTGGGCATCCTCGGTGACGCAAAAATATTCTCCGCGCATCGTGCCGGCTGGTGTGGGAAGAGTTGCCCAACTGGTGTACTCAAAATGCTCCCCGGAGCGCAAAAGCGGCTGTTGGCCAACCACTCCCAAACCCTTCACTTCCTGAACCTCCCCTTCACCATCGGTAATCAACCAATGACGGGCAATCAGCTGAACGCTGGCCGTTCCAGTATTGCGAATGGTCACGGTATAGGCAAACGCGTACTGCTGATTATCGGGATCCGATTGGTCGGGAAGGTACTGCGGACGGACGTTAACGGTAATTTCGGGTGGATTCATGAGGAGCATTCTGCGCTATCCCAACCCCGTTCGCAAGATAGAATCTAGGTATGTACAACGAAAAGCACTCAAATGAGCCCTAATTCCGCCATCATTGCCCCCTCGATTCTGTCAGCCGACTTTGCCAAATTGGGTGAGGAGGTCAAGGCTGTCTTGGATGCCGGAGCCGATTGGATTCACTTTGACGTGATGGATAACCACTATGTGCCTAATTTAACGGTTGGGCCCTTGGTTTGTGAGGCAATTCGTCCGCATGCGATCAAAAACGGTAAACCAGCCATGATCGATGTCCACCTAATGATTGAGCCGGTTGATCGGATCGTTCCTGACTTTGCCAAAGCAGGAGCCAATCTGATTAGCTTTCACCCAGAGGCCAGTGCACATGTACATCGCACTCTTTCCCTCATTAAAGATCATGGTTGCCAAGCTGGACTCGTTCTCAATCCTGCCACCCCGATCCATCACCTAGACCACGCCTTAGATCAAATTGATTTAGTGCTCCTGATGTCAGTCAATCCAGGCTTTGGCGGTCAATCTTTCATTCCCAGCACTCTTACTAAGATCGAACAGGTACGTAAAATGCTCGATCGCTATCAAGAAACAAGCGGTCGAGCCATTCGTCTTGAGGTGGATGGTGGGATCAAGATTGACAATATTGCCAGCGTTGCCAAGGCTGGAGCCGATACCTTTGTAGCAGGCTCGGCGATCTTTGGTAAGCCCAATTACGGTGAGGTCATTCATACCATGCGTACCGCGATTGGGTCTTAAATCATTCAAGAAGACCTGGCAGGATGAACATGACTGACTTAAACGAATTCGCGAAACAGGGATATAACCGCGTAGCTCTGGTTGCGCAGTCGCTTGCCGATCTCGAGACCCCCCTATCCCTCTATTTGAAACTGACCCAGAAGTCTGGCCAAAAAAATACCTTTCTCTTGGAGTCCGTTTATGGTGGTGAGCGCTTTGGTCGCTATTCGATCATTGGTCTTCCAGCACGCACTATTATGCGAACCGTTGGCACGCCAAGCAACCCAATCAATGAGATCGTGCACGACGACACGGTCATTGAGCGCAATCACGACAACCCGCTTAACTTCATTGATAGCTATCTCAAACGCTTCAAGGTCGCCCCTCAGGCGAACTTACCGCGCTTTTGTGGTGGCTTAGCCGGTTACTTCGCCTACGACACAGTTCGCTATATTGAAAAGCGCCTTGGGGTTCATTCCTTACCCGATGAAATCGGTGTACCTGACATTCAACTGATGCTCACCGAGGAGTTAGCTGTTGTTGATAATGTGGCGGGCAAGATCTATTTCATTGTGTATGTGGATCCCAATGATCTTGGCGCTTATGAGAGTGGCATGAAACGGCTACAAAGCTTGCAAGCCATGCTTACGATCTCGATCCAGATGCGCGAAGAACAAGCAGCCAAGCCACACCCCGAACTTATTCGTAAATTCAAGGCGAGTGATTTTGAAGACGCAGTACGTCGTACCAAGGACTATATCCTCGCAGGCGATTGCATGCAGGTAGTCATTGGCCAACGCATTAGCCGAACCTTCACCGAGCAGCCGCTGCAGCTTTACCGCGCATTGCGCTCACTCAATCCTTCCCCTTATATGTATTTCTATGATTTTGGGGATTTGCAAATTGTGGGCTCATCCCCCGAGATCTTGGTGCGCCAAGAAAAACGTGAGGGACGTAAGATGGTCACGATTCGGCCGCTAGCCGGTACTCGTCGCCGCGGTGCGACGCCCGAGGAGGATGCGCAACTCGCTAAAGAGCTATTGGCCGATCCCAAAGAAATTGCTGAGCATGTGATGTTGATTGATCTCGCCCGCAATGATGTCGGGCGCATTGCTAAGACCGGAAGTGTCAAGGTTACCGATTCGATGGTGATTGAAAAGTATTCCCACGTGCAACATATCGTTAGCTCTGTCGAAGGCGAACTCAAGGACAATATGAGCAATATGGATGTCCTGCGTGCCACCTTCCCTGCCGGTACCCTATCTGGCGCCCCCAAAATTCGGGCGATGGAAATTATTGATGAAATGGAAATTACCAAACGCGGCATCTATGGCGGTGCCGCGGGTTATCTCTCCTTCTCAGGCGATATGGATGTGGCGATTGTGATCCGCACCGGCGTGATCAAAGATGGCATCCTGCACTCTCAAGCGGGCGCAGGTGTCGTGGCCGATTCGGATCCTAGCTCTGAATGGAAAGAGACCGAAGCGAAAGCAAAAGCAGTACTAGCAGCCGCTGAATTAACTGAATCTTCTAAAGGAGCATAACGATGCTCTTAATGATCGATAACTACGACTCCTTTACCTATAACTTGGTGCAATACTTTGCCGAGCTTGGCGAAGACGTGAAAGTCGTTCGCAATGATGAAATCAGTGTTGCGGAGATTGCCAAAATCAATCCAGATCGGATTTGCATTTCCCCAGGACCATGCAGCCCAAAGGAAGCAGGGATCTCGGTTGACACCATCAAAACCTATGCGGGCAAGATTCCGATTCTGGGCGTATGCCTTGGGCATCAAGCGATTGGCGAGGCCTTTGGAGGCGAGGTGATTCGCGCAAAGAAGGTGATGCACGGCAAAACCGATGAGATCACCCATACGGATGAAGGCGTCTTTAAACATCTCCCGAAATCATTTCGGGTTACGCGCTACCACTCGCTCGCCATTAATCGAGAGAATCTACCCAGTTGCTTAAGCATCACTGCGCAAACCGCCGATGGCGAGATCATGGGCGTGCGTCATAAGGAGTTGTGCGTGGAGGGCGTTCAATTTCATCCGGAGTCAATTCTCTCCGAGCACGGTCACGCCCTCCTGAAAAACTTTTTAGCAATGAAATAAGAAATGGCCATGACCCCATCTCAAACGCTGCAACACTTGATAGACGGCAAAGAATTACCTGAAGCAGAAATGGTGCAAATCATGCGCGCCATCATGGGCGGTGAACTACCAGGCCCGATGGTGGCTGCTCTCTTGGTCGCCCTTCGAAGTAAAAAAGAATCCCCCACAGAAATTGCTGCGGCTGCTACCGTGATGCGAGACTTTGCCACTGCAGTAGATGTCAAGGACAAGGCCCATCTAGTTGATGTGGTCGGTACGGGTGGGGATGGTGCTCATACCTTTAATATCTCGACGGCATCCATGTTTGTTGCCTCCGCAGCAGGTGCCAAGATTGCTAAGCATGGCAACCGCAGTGTTAGTAGCAAATCAGGAAGTGCTGATGTTTTAGAAGCGCTTGGGGTAAAACTTAATCTGTCTGCTAATGCGGTAAGTCAAAGCATTGAGCAACTGGGCATTGGATTTATGTTCGCCCCCAACCATCACCCCGCCATGAAAAACGTGGTCCCAGTCCGTAAGGACCTTGGGGTGCGCACCATCTTTAATATTTTGGGGCCTCTCACTAACCCTGCTAAAGCACCCAATATTCTGATGGGCGTATTTCATCCGGAGCTAGTAGCTACCCAAGCAAAAGTCTTACAACTGATGGGGGCTGAACATGCCTTAGTGGTCCATGGCAACGATGGCTTAGATGAAATCACGCTCTCAGGCCCCACCATGGTTGCTGAACTGCGCAACGGGCAAATCAGTGAGTATGAAATTAAGCCGAGTGATTTTGGAATCGCCAATACTTCAATGGAAGCTCTAAAGGTTGCCGATGCACAAGAATCCAAAGCCATCATTTTGAACATCATGAACAATCAATCGGGGCCGGCGCGTGATATTGTGTGCCTCAATGCAGGAGCTACCCTCTACGCTGCTAATGTCTCTCCATCGATTGCCGATGGCATTGCGCTGGCTAACAGCACTATTGCTTCGGGCAAGGCCAAACAAAAGCTCGAAGCATTTGTTACCTTAACGCAAAGTCTTGCTTCATGAGCGATATTCTGAGTCGTATTCTGGAGACGAAGCGAGATGAGATTGTGGCTGCACAACGGTTGATCTCTAGTGGAGAAATCTTAAAAGAGGCCCTGCAAGCTAATTCCGATCCAAATACGAAGGTGCGTGGCTTTGCCCAAGCATTAATAGGCTCCGTTAGTAATCACAAGCCGGGCATCATTGCTGAAATCAAGAAAGCGAGTCCCAGCAAGGGGGTACTTCGTGAGCACTTTATGCCACATGACATTGCCCAAAGCTATGCCGCGCATGGTGCGACCTGCTTATCGGTTCTCACCGATCGGGATTACTTCATGGGTTCACCACAGTATCTCAAAGAAGCCCGAGCTGCATGCTCTTTACCAGTGATTCGTAAAGACTTCATCATTGACCCTTATCAGGTCTATGAAGCGCGCGCTATGGGTGCTGATGCGATCCTTTTAATTGTCGCGGCACTTGAGTTATCGCAAATGCAAGAACTAGAAGCGTGTGCGATCGAGAACCAGCTTGATGTATTGGTGGAAATTCATGATGGCGTGGAATTAGAAGCCGCTCTTGAATTGCAAACACCCCTACTAGGTATCAATAACCGTAATCTCAAAACCTTTGAGGTGAGCTTACAAACCACTATCGATCTATTGTCAGCCATCCCCAAAGAAAAAGTCGTCATTACGGAGTCAGGGATTCTCAATGCCAACGATGTCAAACGAATGCAAGAAGCTGGGGTCAATGCATTTTTGATTGGCGAAGCCTTTATGCGCGCTGAGCACCCAGGCAAGGCACTCGCAGCATTATTTGCTTGAGTTAGACGTTAAATAGGAAGTTCAATACATCGCCGTCCTTGACGATGTATTCCTTACCTTCGGCGCGCATCTTGCCCGCCTCTTTCGCACCCTGCTCACCTTTGTATTGAATGTAATCATCGTAAGCAATGGTTTGTGCTCGAATAAAGCCGCGCTCGAAATCCGTATGAATCACCCCAGCAGCCTGTGGCGCCGTGTCGCCAATATGAATCGTCCAAGCACGCACCTCTTTCACACCAGCAGTGAAATAAGTTTGTAGACCTAACAAGCTATAGCCTGCCCGAATCACCCGATTAAGCCCTGGCTCACTCATTCCGAGATCAGCCAAGAACTCGACCTTATCGGCATCCTCTAAATCGGCAATCTCCGCCTCAATGGCTGCGCATACCGCAACGACCGGGGCATTCTCTTTGGCAGCATGCTGCTTAACCGCCTCAAGATGGGGGTTGTTCTCAAACCCATCCTCTTTCACGTTCGCGACATACATCGCCGGCTTTGCCGTAATTAAGCAAAATGGCTTAAGCAAAACTAACTCTTCCTTACTGAGACTCATGGCGCGTACCGGCAAAGCTTGATCCAGCTGTGCTTGAACCTTGGTGAGCACCGCAACCAAGGCTGCTGCCTCTTTATCGTTTCCCGATTTAGCCGCCTTCGAGTATCGCTGCAGGGCTTTCTCAACCGTACCTAAATCGGCTAAAGCAAGTTCAGTATCAATCACCCCAATATCCGCAATCGGGTCGACCTTACCGCTAACATGGACCACATTGGCATCTTCAAAACAACGCACAACGTGGGTAATCGCGTCGGTCTCCCGAATATTGGCCAAAAATTGATTACCGAGGCCCTCACCTTTGGATGCACCTGCTACCAGTCCAGCAATATCGACAAACTCAACCGTGGCAGGTACGACCCGCTCAGGGCTCACAATCTGCGCTAAGGCGGCTAAACGGGGATCTGGGACCTCGACCATGCCCACATTAGGCTCAATCGTGCAAAACGGATAATTTTCGGCAGCAATACCTGCCTTAGTGAGGGCATTAAACAGGGTGGATTTGCCTACATTCGGTAGGCCAACGATTCCGCATTTGAGTGACATGCTCCCATTGTAAATGCGCTTGATTCGCTATCATCATGGTATGCGCTCCCAAAGCACCTCCAATCCTGCCCAACACACCAATACCCAATACGACTTTGCGGTTGTTGGGGGCGGTATTGTGGGTAAGGCAAGTGCACTTGCCATGGCGCAACTGGGCTACTCGGTAATTCAAATTGCACCCGATTTACTTCAGACGATCGCTCTTGAACCTTCCTTTGGGCAACGAATCTATGCACTCTCACCCAGCACCAAACATCTTTTATCGGAATTAAACGTTTGGGATGGCTTAGACCAGACTCGCATCCAAGCAGTGCGCGATATGCGAATCTATGGCGATCGTGGGCAAAAGCATGATCAACTGCATTTCTCGGCCTTTGAAGCCGGTCGACCGGAACTTGCTTGGATTGCCGAATCCGATTTGATTGAAGCCACACTAACCCAAGCGATTCGGTTCAGCAAGAACCTACAAAGTATCGAGGCTAATGTTGACGAGGTTCGGTTTGAGCCAGACACATCACCCACGCTTTCATTGAGCAATGGTCAAATCATGCAAGCCAAACTGGTGATCGCAGCCGATGGCGCGAACTCGCCTCTACGTAAATCAGTTGGAATTGAAATCGATCAACATTCCTATGATCAGCATGCAGTGGTTGCTAACTTTGCCTGTTCGATTGCCCATCGTGAGACCGCCTACCAATGGTTCTTGCCCAATGGCGATATCTTAGCCATACTGCCATTACCTCAGCAACAGGTTTCGATGGTGTGGTCAACACAAAACGAGCATGCCAACTATTTATTACAACTGGATAGCGAGGCATGGTCAAACCACTTTGGTCAGGAAGTTCATGATCAACTCGGTGAGCTACAGTTGCAATCTATACCAGCAAGCTTTCCTCTGCGACGCATCAAGGCGCATCGCCTCATTGGCCCAGACTACGATCCTAAATTAATCTTGGTTGGTGATTCAGCACACGTCATGCACCCACTGGCCGGTCAGGGCCTCAATCTGGGCTTACGGGATGTAGCAAGTCTGCTTCACATCATGAAGCACAAAGAGCCCTATCGCGAAGTGGATGATCGCATTCTGTTGCGTCGCTATGAACGCGAGCGTAAAGGGGACACCGCCTCGCTTTTATGGCTAACTGATCGCCTAAAGAAACTGTTTGCAGCACAAAGCCCCATCGAAAAGGGATTACGCAACTGGGGTTTAGGAGTGGTTAATCGAAGTCACATTATCAAGCGCCAACTGATTGAGCGCGCACTAGGAGAACAGTTGCATGGGTAGATTGATTCAGTATTTAGGTCTGGCGATCGTCTTGGTCGGCTTTTTTGGTTCGGTCGATGCCATGTCAGAAAAACAAGTTCGTGCCGAGTTACAAAAACGCTTAGGTACCTCAGCGAACGTTCGCAACATTACTCCATCGCCCATTCCAGGCTTATTTGAGGTCCAGATCAATCAAGAGATTTTCTATACCGATAGTAATGCCAAGTATTTGATTCAGGGGGAGATGATTGAGCTCGCATCGGGCACCAACTTAACCGCCAAGCGCCAAGAGGATGTCAACCGAATCAAGTGGTCAGAGCTCCCTCAAGCGAACGCCATTAAAATCGTACGCGGTAATGGTAGCCGTCAAATTGCCGTGTTCTCGGATCCCAATTGCGGGTATTGCAAACGTTTAGAAAAAACTCTGCAACAACTCGATAACGTCACCATCTACAACTACCTGATTCCCATCTTATCGGCCGACTCGGCCCTGAAATCCAAACAAATTTGGTGCGCTGCTGATCAACAAAAAGCATGGAACGATTGGATGCTGAGTAACATCACCCCCAGCGGTAAATCGGATTGCGCCAATCCAATTGATAAAAACATGGCCATTGCCAAGACCTATGGAATCAATGGCACACCCACCATTTTCTTTACCGATGGCAGTCGCTTCCCAGGGGCAGTCCAACTCTCCGATATCGAGAAGAAGCTCGCCTCTCTGAAATAATTCATGATGGCTTTGGATTCCACCCCTGCAGTTCAGTACACCGTATGGCCTGATGATCTACATGGTCATCGCTTTACCGTTTCGCTTGTCATTCATCATCCAAATCCTCAAGGGCAAGTTGTGCATATGCCCGCATGGATTCCAGGTAGTTACTTCATTCGGGACTTTAGTAAGCATATTGAGTCCATCGCCGCCTTTACTCTTCCCAGAAATCACAACGAAGTAAAGAAAAAAATTGCTTTGGAGCGTCTGGATAATGATCGCTGGCGCATCCCCAAGGGAACTGGGTCTTGCGAGATTGTCACTACGGTATACGCCTTTGATCAATCCGTACGCACGGCTTATCTGGATCAAGAGCGTGGGTTTTTTAATCCCACTAGTCTCTGTCTCGCTGTCGAAGGTCAGGCCCATTTGCCCTGTTCACTCGCTATTGCGCCAGCTCACGATCAGACCAACAAGCAATGGCAAGTGCAAACTACATTACGTCAGGTCAAGACCGATGCAAACGGTTTTGGCTTTTATATGGCCAAAGATTATGCGGATTTGATTGATCATCCGGTCGCACTCGGACGGTTCGAGACGATTGAGTGGCAATCCTTTGGCACCCCTCACCGCATGGTCATTCAAGGGCTAACGAATGAGCAATCACAACTGCTTGATAAAAAACAGCTTGCTGATGATCTCCAACGAATCTGTGATGCCACGATTCGCTTATTTGAGCCTCGCAAACCCAAAGCCCCATTTAAGCAATATCTATTCATCGTCAATGCGGCTCTCGATGGCTATGGTGGACTTGAGCATCGCGATAGTACCGCTCTCTTGTGTAAACGCGATCAATTTCCCTACGGTGATCACAGCTCTCAAAGACCTAAAAAATCCTATGAGGAGTTTTTAGGACTCTGTAGTCATGAGTATTTCCATGCCTGGCTCGTTAAACGAATTCAGGCAAAGGCCTTTCAACCCTATCGCTTAAATGAACGCAATCACACCCGAATGTTATGGCTCTTTGAAGGATTTACCAGTTACTACGACGATCTGCAACTCATACGAAGTGGGTGCATCACCATGGAGCGCTACTTGGAGCTGGTGGCTAACAATTGGAACGGGGTATTGCGCAATCCTGGCAGAACCAAACAAAGCGTAGCCGATAGCTCCTTTGATGCTTGGACCAAGTATTACCAGATGGATGAGAACACTCCCAATGCGGTGGTGAGTTACTACGCTAAGGGATCGCTCATTGCTTTAGGTCTGGATCTACAAATTCGGCAATACTCAAGAAATCAGCAATCGCTTGATGATGTCATGCGCTTTTTATGGAGGGAACATGGCAAAACCGGAATTGGAATTAATCAATACGCGCTAGGACTGGCCATTAGCTCAACGATTGGGATTGGCTTTAATAAAACTTGGCAACGCTTTAAGCGCGACTACATTGATGGCACACAAGATCTACCCTTGCAGATTTGGTTACCTCAGATTGCTAATATCGAAGTCGCTCAAAAGCAAGCGAACTTTACTGAATCCATCAAACTAGCGCTTGGGATGCGCTATACCGATAGCAACGGGTGGATCAGGGTAACGCATGTACTTGATGGTGGCATAGCCCAACAAGCAGGGTTGGCCCCAAACGATCTGATTGGCAGCATCAATCACCAACGGATCACCATAATGAGGATGGATCAGGTGCTCGGAAGTCTAGCGAGCAGCAAGAACATCACCTTCCATTTCTTCCGACAAGATAAAGAGTCTCAAGCTAGCATTACCTTAAAGCTCGATTGTCCAGCTCAATACGAGCTCAAGCCATCTAAAAAGTAGTCTTGCTCCATCAGTATGGATCTAAAGCAGTTCATCCCTGATGATTGGCAGTTACTATTAAATGACTATCTGCAATCAAACGATTGGCAATCCCTATCTGAAACATTTGCTAAAGAGTATCAACAACACGGTAATGTGACTCGTCCAGATCGAGAGCGGATCTTCAATGCCTTACATCTCACACCAGTCAATCAAGTAAAGGTTGTCATTTTGGGACAAGATCCCTATCACTCTCCAGGGCTGGCGCAAGGCTTAGCATTCTCAGTCCCCAAGGATATTCCGCTGCAATCCAAACAATTTCCAAGCTCACTTCGCAATATCAATAAAGCATTAGTACTGGAAGGTCTTGGATCGCTCAAGAGTGGCGATTTAACTCACTGGGCAAAGCAAGGGGTATTGTTATTAAACACCGCCCTCTCAGTTCGTCTCAGTGAAGCAAACTCGCATGCGCAATTAGGGTGGAAACCTTTCGTGATTGAGATCATTCAAAAACTCTCGCAACAACCCAATATCGTTTGGATGCTTTGGGGTGGCCATGCGCAGTCCATGGAAGAATATATTCATAATCCCAATCAACACCTCATCATGAAATCCTCACACCCTTCAGGCCTTGGAGTCTATAAAACAGAACAGCCATTTATTTACCCAGGTGACCAAAAAAGTTGTGGGCACTTTACGAAGGGAAATGCGTATTTAACAACGCATCAGAAAAGTCCAATTGATTGGACCTGGTCCAGTGAACAAGAATTCAAATTAAGCTCGCACGGATAATAGATAGACTTGGGGCAATAAAAATCCCCCCACAATCGCACTACCCCAATCAAACATTTGCCCGGCCGTAAATAGACCCGTAGCTTGGCCGCCGTAGCTTGCAAACGCGGTCCCAAGAACCCCGAAGACCATGCTCCAAAGATAAGTGGCTTTGCTTCGTTTGCCTCGCTTTGTGCCCTTACTTCTAGGGGAAAACCCAGGAAAATAATGGGCAGCAGCCCAACCCATCAAGCTTCCGAGTAGTAAATAAGCCAAAAACCCCATTCAAAACGCCCCTATTAGCCCCAAGAAACCTATAATTATCAATATGAAGCTGTTGACTTTGGGCATTAACCATCACACAGCGCCAGTTGCCGTTCGGGAAAAAGTGGCTTTTGATCCCGAGGGTCTGCTTGACGCATTATCCGACCTACGCTCCCATTTGGGTGGCGTTAATCGTGGCGGCATGCCTGAAGCAACCATTCTTTCGACCTGTAATCGTACCGAACTCTACTGCGCCGCTAATGATCCTGCCTCTGAGGGTGAGTTTCATGAGGCAACGTTTGACTGGTTAGCCAAAAGCCAAAATTTAGCACCCAGCGTTTTACAACCGCATATCTATACCCTGCCCCAATCCGATGCAGTCCGTCATGCATTTCGGGTCGCTTGTGGCTTAGATTCGATGGTGATTGGCGAGACCCAAATCTTAGGCCAGATGAAAGATGCGGTTCGCACCGCCAATGAAGCTGGCGCATTAGGAACGTATCTTAATCAACTCTTTCAGAAAACCTTCTCCGTTGCTAAAGAAGTCCGTGGCTCAACCGAAATCGGTGCCCATTCCATTTCGATGGCTGCTGCATCGGTTCGCTTAGCCGAGCGCATCTTTGCATCGATTGGGGAACAGAAAATTCTGTTTATCGGCGCCGGTGAAATGATTACCTTATGCGCCACCCACTTCGTGGCTCGCAAACCCCGCGGTGCAGCGATTGCAAATCGTACCGTGGAGCGTGGTCAAGAACTGGCCGATTCGATCTCAGCCCAAAATATTGAAGCAGAGTCCTTTCGTCTGAATGATCTGCCAACACGCTTGCATGAGTTTGACATCATTGTCTCGTCTACCGCTAGCCCACTACCCATTATTGGATTGGGGATGGTGGAAAGTGCCCTAAAGCTCAGACGTCGCAAGCCCATGGTGATGATTGATCTAGCAGTGCCGCGGGACTTTGAGCCCGAAATTGCCCGCTTAAATGATGTATATCTCTATACGGTTGACGACTTAGGCACCATGGCCCAAGCTGGTGCCAATCTGCGGCAAGCCGCAGTAAGCCAAGCCGAGATCATTATTGAAGAACGTGTGAGTAATTTCATGCACTGGTTACAAGGCCGCAATGCCGTGCCTTTAATCCAAGATCTTCAACTACAAGGTGATCGCCTGCGACAAATTGAGCTAGAGCGTGCACTTAAACGCCTTGTGCGCGGTGAAGACCCGCAAGAGGTTCTCAATGCCATGGCCCAAGGTCTCACCAACAAGTTCTTGCATGGCTCCTTACACGCCTTGCAGCATGCCAGCGGTTCGGAGCGTGACGCTTTGCTTAAATTACTACCCAAATTATTTACCACTCACTCCAGCGATAAAAATAATTCTTCCGATAGCCATTAGATGAAATCCA
>JBBAQJ010000003.1:0-12753 GCA_040400365.1 Polynucleobacter sp.
CCGCAACCCGAACTAATTTGGAAGCGGCCGATGAAATTGCACGGCAAATGCGCCTGCGTGATCTTGGCGGTCTAATCGTGATTGACTTCATTGACATGGAGTCGTCGAAGAGTCAGCGGGATGTTGAAAATCGCCTGCGCGATGCCTTGCGCCATGATCGCGCACGGGTGCAAATGGGCAAGATTTCAAAGTTTGGTTTGATGGAGCTATCGCGTCAGCGTTTGCGCCCTGCTCTATCAGAAGGTAGTCACGTTACCTGCCCACGATGCAATGGAACCGGCCATATTCGTGATACCGAATCCTCTGCATTACAAGTCCTGAGAATTATTCAGGAAGAAGCGATGAAGGAGAATACCGCAGCGATCCACTGCCAGGTACCAGTGGAGGTGGTTGCCTTCTTGCTCAATGAAAAGCGTGCTGAAGTGATCAAGATTGAGACGCGCTTTAAGGTGCATATTTTGATGATTCCTAATAAGCATCTGGAGACCCCTCATTACAAATTAGAACGTCTACGTCATGATGACCCCCGCTTAGATGAGCAAAAACTGAGCTATGTCATGGTGGAGGAAGCCTCGCGCGAACTTGAAACTGACGCAGTTATTGGTCGCAAAAACGATGAGGTGCGTGCTCGCCCCGAGGCAGCAGTGAAAGGGATCACCCCGAGTCAACCAGCACCCGCAGCATCACAGCGTCCGGTTCGGGATCCAAAACCCAGTTCCTCTACGGCCGAGTCAGGCGGGTTCCTCGGGTTTATCAAAAAACTCTTTTCCTCGAGCACGCCACCGGCAGCTCCAGAGGCAAAACCAAATCCCCGATCTGAAAATCGTGGCCGCAATGGTGATCGCAACCGCAACAGGGGTCGCAATCGCAATGAGAAAACTGCTGAGCCGACCGAAGCTGCAGCGAATCGGCCACCACGTTCAGAAGGTCGTGGCCGTAACCGGGGTGAGCGTCAAAATACTCAGGAGAAGGTAGAAACCGCTAACCCAGCACCGCAAGTGGTAGGTGCAGCTGATGAGTCTGAAAGCGCTGGGGAAGAACGCCGCCGGGGTCGTAACCGTCGAGGTCGCGGTCGCAACCGTGGCGACCGAACCGAGCGCAATGACGCTGGTAACTCAGTAATGGCTTCAGAATCCAATCCAGGTTTTCCGATGGGGCTCGGCGGTCGCTCAGCAAGTATGCCGCTCACTCGAATTGTGAGCACCTTCCGAGAATCTACCGGAGGACGGCGTCCTAATCAGCGCAGAGAGCGACGTGAAGAAGCGACTCCAACCACAATTGAATCGATGACTGTACCTGCAACGAGCCTGGAAGTGGTTGCTGCAGCACCTTTACCTGAGCTACCCAAAGTTGCATTTACACCCTTAGCTGAAGAGCCATTAAAGGATGTAGTGCAAGGAGCGGGAATGGTTTGGGTGGGAACAGATCAGTCGAAATTAGCAGAAGTTCAAATCCAGATTCAGGCAGAAAACCCAGCGCCCCGCGTGCCGCGAGAGCCTAAAGCGCCTGCAAGCCTGCCAACAGGCCCAATGGTACTGATCGAAACAGGCGGCCAAGAAAAAACCATCGATAAAACGATTTAGTCGTTTAAGGCCATAATGTGAATGATGGTGAAGCCCGTCATACCGATACGCAAAGAGACCCCCAGGGGTCCTTTGCCATTGATCCCAAATACCCTCAGCGAGGCGCATGGCCGCACCCTTGACCGTCGTCAGCGGCCATTGCATGATTTACGCATCTCGGTCACCGATCGGTGTAATTTTCGGTGCACCTACTGCATGCCCAAAGAGGTATTTAATCAAGACTATCCATACTTGGCGCAATCGGAATTATTAAGTTTTGAAGAGATTCATCGCTTAGCCACGATTTTTGTTTCTCTTGGGGTTGAAAAAATTCGCTTAACCGGTGGTGAGCCCTTGCTTCGAAAAGATCTTGAAACCTTAATTTCTATGCTGGCCAAGCTTCGCACCCCACAACATCAGGCGCTAGACTTAACCTTAACAACCAATGGCAGTCTTTTAAGTAAGAAGTCAGTCCCCCTAAAAGAGGCTGGCTTACAACGCCTAACGGTTAGTTTGGATGCGCTCGATGATGCGATCTTCAAGGCGATGAATGATGTCGACTATCCAGTCAGCGATGTACTCAAAGGAATTGAGGCGGCGCAAAAGGCGGGCTTCGAAGGCATCAAAGTCAATATGGTGGTTAAAAAAGGGGTAAATGATCACGAGATCTTGCCAATGGCCAAGTATTTTCGTAATCGTGGCATCACGCTACGCTTTATTGAATTCATGGACGTTGGCTCCTCGAATGGCTGGAATCTGGATCAAGTGTTGCCGTCCGCCGAAGTGATTGCCAAGATTTCTGAACACTTCCCTCTTGAGCAAATCGATCCAAATTACACCGGCGAAGTTGCTCAACGCTGGCGGTATCAGGATGGATCTGGCGAAATTGGTGTGATCTCGAGTGTTACCCAAGCGTTTTGTCATGAATGCTCCCGTGCCCGGCTATCCACAGATGGTCAGCTGTTTTTATGTTTATTTGCTACCGAAGGATTTGATTTCAAAACCCTCATGCGATCTGGTCGCTCCGATCTTGAAATTGCAAACGCTGTAATGCAAACATGGTCGAACCGTGATGATCGCTACTCAGAAATCAGACACCTTCACACTAAGGATTTAGAACGCAAGCAACGTAAAGTTGAAATGTCCTATATTGGTGGTTAGGGCCTGCCGATGATTGCGCGTTCTGAAATTACCGGACTCTTACTTGCAGGCGGTCGTGCGCAGCGCATGGGCGGAATCGATAAGGGCCTCGTGCCGTTTCAAGGCAAGCCTTTAATCGAACATGCCCTTCATCGCCTTGCACCACAAGTCTCAGGCTTGTTAATTAACGCTAATCGCAATCAGGATATCTATTCGCACTATGGTTATCCTATTGTGACCGATGAGAGTCAGGATTTTGCTGGTCCCTTAGCGGGCTATCTAGTTGGCCTCAAGGCTTGCGATACGCCTTATATGGTGACTGCTCCCTGCGATTCTCCACTTTTTCCAACCGATTTAGTCGTAGCACTCGCCGATCGACTAGAAAAGCAAAGGGCGAATATTGCCTATGCATCTAGCCAAGATTCTGAAGGGAAAGTTTGGGCACAACCGGTCTTTTGCCTAATGAAACGAGAAGTGCTTCATTCATTGGAACAATTTCTGGCTGATGGGCAACGCAAGATTGATCGCTGGTTTGCGTCTCAACATGCATGCACGGCTATTTTTGCAAATGAATCTGCATTTGCTAATGCCAACACCCCAGAAGAGCTGGCTCAATTAGAAAAATTTACCACCTAAAGGTATGGAAACCAATAAAGCAAATCAAGAGTTTCAATCGGATTTTTTATCTGTGACAGATGCGCGGCAAGCCATTGCCGATTTAATCGCATCCAGTTACGAATCGTCGGCAATGCATCTCCGAAAAGAGACCTTGCCTCTTCATCAATGCCTCGGCCGAATTTTGGCAGACGATATTTTGTCACCCATTGATGTGCCGGCTCATGATAACTCCGCCATGGATGGGTATGCATTTCATGGCAGTGAATTACGTGATGATCGCCAGAATATTGAATTAACGGTCATCGGAACCTTGCATGCCGGCGAAACTGAATCACTTAACGTTAAACCTGGCCAATGCATCAAAATCATGACGGGCGCCTTGATGCCCGCAACGTGTGACACTGTTGTCCCCCAGGAATTTACCAAGACTCTTAGTAATGGTCTGGTGAGCTTTTCCAGTAGCATCGTTCGCGCTGGCGAAAATCGACGCTTACAGGGCGAAGATTTGCAGTCCGGCAAAGCAGCCGTATTGCAGGGCCGAATTTTGCGCCCTGCTGACCTGGGTCTTGCGGCATCCTTGGGCATTCATCAGCTTAAAGTCTATCAGCGGACCAAGGTGGCAATCCTCTCTTCTGGCAATGAGCTCTGCGATATCCATGGGTCTTTAGCACCTGGCAAGATTTTTGACAGCAATCGCTATAGTCTGCGCGCCTGCATTGAGCGACTGGGTATGGAGGTGATTGATTGTGGCATTGTGCGAGATAACCCCGACTATCTTCGTAAGGCCTTCATGGCGGCTGCCCAAACGGCCGATGTCATCATCTCCTCAGGTGGGGTCTCGGTTGGCGAGGCAGATTTCACCAAGCAAATGATGGAAGAACTGGGTGAAGTTGGATTCTGGAAAATTGCCATGCGCCCTGGTCGACCCATGGCATTCGGTAGCCTAAAGCCAAGTTCGAGCAAGTCTACTCCTACCGTATTTTTTGGCTTACCCGGTAACCCCGTAGCGGTGATGGTGACCTTTTATCAATTTGTTCGCAACGCGCTATTACAGCTAAATGGTGCCAAGTGGGTTGAGATTCCCTTGATTCCAGTTCGATCTGCCGCAGGAATTCGAAAGAAATCTGGTCGTACCGAGTTTCAACGGGGGATCCTGTTTCAGGATGCCCAGGGTCAATGGGCCGTTAAAACCACGGGTAGCCAAGGTGCTGGGATTTTACGCTCGATGAGTGAAGCCAATTGCTTCATTGTTCTTCATCATGACCAAGGGAATATTGAGCCTGGCGATTGGGTGGATGTAGAGATTTTTGATGGACTGCTTTAAGATGGCGGGATCATGAAATTTACTAAAAAAGAGATTGTATTTTTAGATCCCATGCATACCGCCAAAACCTTGGTTTTGGTTTACTTATGCTTTTCGGTCCCCATCGTTTTATTGGCGCTCTTTGTCGCCTTTATTCGAGATGGGTCGATTCCTGGATTTACGGTGATTTCCGCTCTGGTCCTTAATGCGATTTTGGGCTTTGGTCTCTTATGGATCGCCTGCAAGGTCTACAACTGGGTTGCAGAGAAATTTGGCGGCATTGAACTCGCCCTCAAAGAGCTCACCGAAGAGACCGACGATATTCAGCAATAACAGCTAACTGGACTAGGCTTTCCATAATTCGGTATTGATCAAACTCGGCGGACGCTTTCCCTCGAGGGCCGCGCCTAGGTTTTCAGCCGCTAGAGCAATCATCGCACGTCGAGTTTTTTCAGTCGCACTCGCGATATGAGGTGCCAACACCACATTACTCAACTTGAGCAACTCCGGATGAACTTTTGGCTCACCCTCAAAGACATCAAGACCTGCTGCAAATATTGTTTTTGCTTTTAATGCAGCGGCCAAAGCTGCGTCGTCAACAATACCACCACGAGCAATATTTACTAACGTAGCAGTCGGTTTCATTAGCGCAATTTCTTTGGCGCCAATTAGGTGATGGCTCTCTGCAGAATATGGGACCACCAAGACAACATGGTCAGCTTCGCGAAGCAAGGTTTCTTTATCAACATATTGAGCACCACACGCTCTTTCATCCGCCTCGCTTAAGCGTTTGCGGTTGTGATACATCACTTTCATCCCAAAACCTAAGGCGCGCTTAGCAATACCTTGCCCAATTCGACCCATCCCAATAATCCCTAGAGTGCTATGGTGTAAATCCATTCCCAAGGGGTTATGCACGATGGACCATTTATCCCATTGGCCATTTCGGATCCAATGCTCAGATTCCGTGATGCGTCGGGCGGTAGCCATTAGTAACGCAAAGCCGAAATCAGCAGTTGTATCGGTCAATACATCGGGAGTATTCGTTGCCATCACCTTGGCAGCGGTCATCGCTGGTACATCAAAATTGTTATAGCCGACAGAAATATTAGCTATGATTTTCAGGCGCTTGGCATCGGCCAAGGCACTTTGATCGATTCGCTCGCTACCAGTGACTAATGCTCCATCCACATTCGCGAGATGATTACGTAATTCATCTGAAGTAAATACCTGATCAGCCTGATTGGAGAGCACCTCATAACGATCCTGTAATTTTGCTAACTCATCCGGAAAAATGGCGCGGGCAACGAGAATGGTTGGTTTAGCTGTCATGGCTCTATATAGGGGTGTGGTATCGATGGAATCAAGACTTTACACCATTTGGGATAAAATCCAGTGATTGATTATTTTCGTGTTTTTGATGGTATTTATTCTTCAGAGCGAGCTATGACTTACGTTGTCACTGAATCCTGCATCCGTTGTAAGTACACCGATTGCGTTGATGTATGCCCCGTTGACTGCTTTCGCGAAGGTCCAAACTTCTTGGCAATTGATCCGGATGAGTGCATTGATTGTGCGGTATGCGTACCAGAGTGTCCTGTCAATGCGATTTACGCAGAAGATGATGTGCCAGGTGATCAACAAAACTTTATTGCAATCAACCTTGAGCTCGCCAAGCAGTGGCCAAGTATTACAAAATCCAAGGCACCTCTAGCCGATGCGGATGATTGGAAAGATGTCAAAAGTAAGCTTGAGCATCTCGAGAAGTAATACCGAACTGCATTGACTTAATTTCATATGCGCCAATTTCATGAACTCATGCACCATGTTCTCGAGCATGGCGCCCAAAAGTCGGATCGCACCGGGACTGGAACTCTATCTGTTTTTGGCTACCAGATGCGCTTTGACCTTGCAGAGGGTTTTCCACTGGTCACCACCAAGAAACTTCACCTGAAATCCATCATTTATGAGCTTTTATGGTTTCTGAGCGGTAATACGAATAATCAATGGCTCAAAGAGCGTGGCGTATCCATTTGGGACGAGTGGGCCTCTCCCAACGGGGATCTTGGACCGGTTTATGGCTACCAATGGCGGTCCTGGCCTACTCCCAATGGCGAGCATATCGATCAAATTAAAGAGATCATTCATACCATCAAAACCAATCCGGATTCCCGCCGCATTATTGTCTCCGCTTGGAATGTCGCTGATATTCCCAAAATGGCGTTGGCACCCTGTCATGCCTTTTTTCAGTTTTATGTCGCCAATGGAAAACTTTCATGCCAACTCTATCAGCGCAGTGCTGATATTTTTCTGGGCGTGCCTTTTAATATTGCTAGCTATGCGTTACTGACGCATATGGTTGCAGAGCAATGCAATCTGCAGCCTGGTGAGTTTATTTGGACTGGTGGTGATTGTCATTTGTACAGTAATCACTTGGAGCAAGTGAAACTTCAGCTATCACGTACACCCTATCCATTGCCGAGCCTTAAGATTCATCGCAAACCAGACTCAATCTTTGATTATCAGTTTGAAGACTTTGAAATCGTGGGCTATGAGTCTCACCCCCATATTAAAGCGCCGGTTGCGGTCTAAATCAATTGACAATAAAACCTGCTATTTCGATGATCGTTGCTCGCTCACGTAATCATGTGATCGGCAAAGATAATCAAATGCCCTGGAAGATCTCGGCTGATTTGCAATTTTTTAAGAAAGTAACCATGGGTTACCCGATTATTATGGGGCGCAAGACCTGGGAATCGATTGGTAGACCCTTACCTGGAAGACGCAATATTGTGGTTAGTCGTAATTCTGACTATCAGGCAAACGGTGCTGAGCTTGTCTCATCACTCGACCAGGCCTTGCAATCATTGCGCGACTTTGAACGAGTGTTTGTAATCGGTGGTCAACAATTATTTAATCAAGCCTTTCCATTAGCAGATCAGCTCTTTATTACCGAGATTGAACTTGAGGTTGAGGGCGATACCTTTTTTGAAGTCCCTGACCCACCAAATTGGCAAATTGTTGAGCAGATTGCGGCAAGTGAAGGTGATATTCAGTTTAGTTATGTGACCCTAAATCGAGTTCGCCACTAACTATTTACCACCAATCGTCATCGAACCAATCAAAATCGAACCCGTTTCTTTGGTGCCACGAATAATGGTGTCGTCTCCTACTGCGGCAATATCCATCAACATCTCTTTGAGGTTGCCCGCAATCGTAATCTCTTCAACCGGATGTTGAACCTCGCCATTTTCTACCCAGTAACCAAACGCACCGCGCGAGTAATCACCGGTCACGTAATTAACGCCCTGCCCCATGAGCTCCGTTACCAGTAGGCCGGTGCCCATTTCTTTGAGTAAGCCAGGCAAACCTCCGGATGGGGTATGTTGACTGTGTAATCTGAGATGATGAGCACCGCCGGCATTGCCGGTGGTTTGCATTTCTAACTTGCGAGCTGAATAACTGGATAAAAAATACCCTTGTAACTCTCCCTTGGCAACAACTGAACGAGCTTGGGTACGAACCCCCTCCTCATCAAAAGGAGCGCTACCGGTCTGTCGTTTTAAGTGCGGCAATTCAAATAAATCAAGATGGCTTGGCATCACGGATTTACCAAGGCTGTCTAGTAAAAAACTAGAACGGCGGTAAAGCGCTGCACCTGAAGTGGCCTGAACCAAAGATCCGATCAGCCCAACTGCAATGGGAGCCTCAAAAATCACTGGGCAACGACGCGTACTTAATGACTTCGTATTTAAACGAGACAGGGCGCGTTGGGCTGCATATCGACCAATCAAGCTCGGTTTAGCAAGTTCGCTAGCCACCCGGGAGGTGCTGTACCAATCATCGCGCTGCATGGAACTGGTCTTCCCCGCCGCATTCGCAATCGGAGCACATGAAATAAAGTGTCTCGAGTATGGATAGCCCCCAATAAATCCGTTACTGGTCCCCAACATAAAGTGGGCCTGATGCGCAGATACCGAAGCTCCATCGCTATTAACAATGGCTCGATCGACCGCAAAAGCTGCTTTCTCTGCCTGCCGTGCAATTGCAATTGCTTTTTTACTGTCGATTTCCCATGGATGAAATAAATCCAAATCCAATGGGTGGTGCTCGAGCAGATCCGGGTCGGCCAATCCAGCGCAATCATCTTCTGCAGTGTGTTTAGCAATATGAAAAGCGGCTTGCACCGTGGTTCGCAATGACTCGGGAGAGAAGTCACTGGTGCTGGCATTGCCTCGGCGTTGGCCCAAATAGATACTGACACCGACTTGCTTATCAACACTCTGCTCAATCGTTTCTACCGCACCTTTGCGGACCGTGACGGATAAGCCATGGCCCTCTGAAATTTCAGCAGCGGCGTCTGTAGCCCCAACTCGCTTGGCTTCTGCCAAAATAAAGTCAATAATGATTCTGAACTGATCGTGTGAATATGCGAACATCCCCTAATGATAGCTAGAATAGAACCATGAAGCAGCCAAGCCCTTTTGAACGCGGTTTTCCCAATGAAGCCAAAATTGGTTTGGTTTCGATTTCAGATCGAGCCAGTCAAGGGGTTTATGTCGATGAGGGCATTCCTAGCCTGCGAAATTGGCTATCGCGCGTCATCACCACACCCGTTGTTTTCCATGAGCGCCTGATCCCCGATGAAATAGAACATATCACCTCAAGCTTGATTGAACTCGTTGATGAAATGGGCTGTGATCTGGTGCTCACCACCGGCGGCACCGGCCCCGCACGCCGGGATGTCACCCCAGAAGCAACTCTAGAAGTGGGGACTCGCGAGATGCCTGGCTTTGGGGAGCAAATGCGTCAAATTAGTCTGCACTTCGTACCGACCGCGATTTTGTCAAGGCAGGTGGCTGTCCTGCGAGAAATTGAAGGTCACAGTGCTCTCATCTTGAATCTTCCGGGGCAACCTAAATCCATTCAAGAAACTTTGGAGGGCCTAAAGGACTCCGAGGGCAAAGTCTTGGTTCATGGGATTTTTGCAGCTATACCCTATTGCATTGAGCTCATGGGTGGGCCATACATCGAAACTGATGAGGCCATTGTCAAAGCCTTTAGGCCTAAGAAAAAGAAGTAGTTAATCGCTGCTTGGCGCAGGCAACCGAAAGAAATGCTCTCGGTAGTACTTCAGTTCCTCGATTGATTCCATAATATCGGCTAACGCCGTGTGGGCTTGTTGCTTTTCAAAGCCTTTTATCAAATTAGGCTGCCAACGTTTTGATAATTCTTTAACGGTTGAAACATCAACATTCCGATAATGAAAATAGGCTTCGAGCTGAGGCATGTACCGAGCCATAAAGCGTCGATCTTGGCAAATTGAGTTACCGCACATTGGCGCAGTATTCGCTTTTACATATTGCTTTAAAAAGCCAATGCACTGCTGCTCAACCTCCGGCTCACTTAGCGAGGAAGCCTTCACTTTATCGACTAGCCCCGACTTGCTATGCGTTCCCTTATTCCAAGCATCCATACCATTTAATACCTCGTCGGTTTGATGAACAACCCATACGGGCGCTGTGGCTATTACATTCAAGTGAGCATCGGTGATGATCATGGCGATTTCCAAGATTCGGTCACTATCGGGCTTTAGGCCCGACATTTCCATATCGACCCAAACCAGAGGATCATTTCCGTTAGCGGTATGCTTCGTTTGTTCACTCATCTCTATAATACTTTCATGACCTTTACATTGATCTTCATTGCCGCCCTCCTGTTAAGCGTTGGTATGCGCCACTGGTTGGCCATGCGACAGATACGTCACGTTGCCCTCCACCGTGCTAGTGTACCGAATGAATTTGCTTCCCGAGTTTCTTTGGCTGATCATCAAAAAGCTGCTGATTACACGATTGCTAAATTACGCTTAGGTCTTCTCGAAAATGCTTTTGGTGCATTTGTGTTGATCGGCTTTACGTTACTGGGCGGCTTGGAGTGGCTCAATCAAACCCTATTGGGCGTACTAGGACCCGGCATTGCCCAGCAAATCCTTCTTTTAGTTTCTCTGGCTCTTATTTCCGGTATTTTAGATTTACCCTTTACCTGGAAAAAACAATTTGGGATTGAAGCAGCCTTTGGCTTTAATCGAATGACTCCGCGCCTTTTTTGGCTTGATACCTTCAAAGGAATTGCCTTAGCGGCTGCGCTTGGTTTACCGCTCTTATGGTTAGTTCTCGAGCTCATGGCCACAAGTGGCGCTTATTGGTGGTTGTGGACTTGGATTGTTTGGACGCTGTTTAATGCGCTACTGCTATGGCTCTTTCCTACGTTAATCGCACCCTTATTTAACAAATTTAAAGCGCTCGAAGATGGTCCCCTCAAAACCCAAATCGAGCAACTCTTAAAACGCTGTGACTTTGCCAGTCAAGGTCTTTTCGTCATGGATGGGAGTAAACGAAGTGCCCATGGCAATGCCTATTTCACGGGCATCGGCAAAGCCAAACGCATTGTCTTTTTTGACACCCTGATTGAAAAATTAGAGCCTCTAGAAGTCGAAGCTGTTCTAGCGCATGAGCTAGGTCATTTCAAGCGTCAACATATTCGCAAACGTCTTTTGGTCTCATTTGCACTCAGTTTTGTAATGCTAGCCATTTTGGGATGGATTGGCTCACAGCCCTGGTTCTATTTTGGCCTGGGCGTAACCCCCGATCTCAATGGTTATAACGGCGGTCTAGCCCTTGCACTCTTTATGCTGGTGGCGCCTGTATTTGGATTCTTCTTCACGCCATTAGGAAGTCTTGCTTCGCGTAAGCATGAATACGAAGCGGATCATTTTGCAGCCCAGAAGTCATCCGCAAGCGCCCTGATCTCTGCCTTGGTGAAGCTGTATCAAGATAATGCTTCCACCCTAACTCCTGATCCAGTCTACACGGCATTCTATAGTTCGCACCCTCCTGCCCCATTGCGGATTGCGCATCTACAACGATTCGCATGAGTGATATTCGGTAATGGGTCCTTTTCGTGCCCTTCTAAGCGCTTCGTATGGCAGGCATTACTTAGCGCAACGGATTGAGGCCGATGGATCCCATCATGGGCCATTCATTCATGTGAGTGCCCCGGGCAAACAGCACCTTGGGGCAGTGGGCGATCGCTTGATCCTAGAGGCCACCTCGGCCGACCAGGCCCGCATTCTTGAGATTGAACCTCGCAAGAATTTACTATATCGCTCTGATGCGTTTAAAAGTAAGAGCATCGCTGCTAATGTTGATCAAATATTGATTGTTCTGGCAACCGCGCCCGTATTCTCGCCGGATCTTCTTGGACGCGCAGTGATTGCAGCTGAACTGAATCAAATTGATCTTCATATCATTTTGAATAAATGCGACCTACACGATAAGCTTGAAGCTGCACGTGATCAGCTGGCCCCATACAGATCGATGGGTTACGCCGTGCATGAAGTCTCTGCAAAATTTAATCCGCAATCGCTCGACGCGCTTGTGCCGCTCTTAAAGGGCAAGGTATCCGTTTTGGTCGGCCAATCCGGTATGGGTAAGTCAACGCTTCTAAATGCCTGGGTCCCCAATGCGGCCGCTGTCACTCAGGAATACTCTCAAAAACTGGATAGCGGTAAACACACCACCACAGCCTGCCGCTATTTTGATCTACCAGAATGGGGTCGCAATGCAAATCGTTTAGGAGCGATCATTGACTCACCGGGATTTCAGGAATTTGGCCTGGCGCATGTATCGGAGAGTCAGTTACAACATGCGTTTCGGGAGTTCAGGCCCTATTTAGGTCAGTGTCGCTTTCATAATTGCAAACATGACAATGAGCCTGATTGTACGGTTCAAGCGGCCGTCTTGGCAGGAGTTATTGCGAGTGAACGCTTGGCGCTCTTTAAACAGCTCGTCTCAGACTCGAGGACTGCGGATATTCAGATCCAGGGGATTAGCCCAGCCAAAGAGCGATGGTCAACATCGCTAAAACCACCATACAAACGATAAGGGCTCGCCACACCAGCCCGATTGCTGAGCGCATGGATCGCTCGCTAGGCTCGTGGCCGATTTCATAGATGGGGGGCTCACCGGCCTCGGCACGTGCCAACGCCTCATCGCTGGTTGGCTCCCGCATAGGCTCTCCTAAACGAACGCCTAGCGCACCACTACCCGAAGCCAATAAAACAGCAGAGAG
>JBBAQJ010000003.1:12763-64450 GCA_040400365.1 Polynucleobacter sp.
GCAGAGAGTGGATCCGCCCACTTACTGGTGAGATTACGCCATGCATAAATAGCATCTTCAAAATTACCCACGATAGCAAAGCTAATTGCACTGAGGCGAACTGGGACCCAATCCAAGACGTAGAAAAAATGCTTTGCTGCCTCAGATAAATTGAGGCCAAACTTCTCCCAACGCCTACTTGCCTTATCTGCAAGCCGGTATAAAACAACTCCGGCGGGGCCAATTGGCATTAAGAACCAGAAAAATACCCCAAATACATGGCGATGCGCCCCAATAATGGCTCGCTCCAAAGCAATCGCGATGATCTCACTTTCGGATAGATGCGAGGTATCAAACTCATCCCCCACCCACGCTTGCAGTGCTAACCGTGCTGCGGGAAGATCATGGTTTTGAATCGCTTCGTGGACCTCGGTAAAGGAGTGGCTAAATTGCCGAAAACCAAAAAATAGATACACGATGATGATGTTCCACACAAATGCCAGTAATGGGCTCACGATGTATGCAAATACATAAACTGCGAATACCAATACCGTTGGTAAGCCAAATCCAACCAAGCAGGCTAAGCGGGCACCTACGGGAGTCGCGCCCTGCTCGGATTTGCCACCAAACTCCTTAGCGACCCAATCGAGCCATGCGGCACTCATTCTCCGAATCCAATGGGATGCGGTAACAGGCCGGTATTGCTCGGCAATGAGTGCGAAAAGAATAGAGAAAAAGGTCATGCTTTTAATAAATGATATAGATTTCGTAACATTCCAGCTGTAGCACCCCAAATGAAGCGATCCGCATACGGAATGGCATAAAACCGCCGCGAGCCCTCATCACTATGCCACACCCGTATCTCGTGATTCGCTGGGTTCATCAGAAATGGCAGAGGAACCTCAAAAACATCCGCCACTTCAAAAGGGTCTGGATGATATGCTCGAGGGGGCTCAACCAGAGCAACCACGGGGGTCACGCGATAACCGGACACAGTCAAATACTCCGGCATGGTCCCAATTACATCAATATGATCGCTAGGCAAGCCGATCTCCTCCTCACTTTCGCGCAATGCGGTGGTAATAATTGATTCATCAACAAAATCTTTGCGACCGCCAGGAAAGCTAATTTGCCCAGCATGATCATGTAAATGCTCGGTTCGCTGGGTTAAAAGAACGTTTAAGCCGTTTGGCTGCATCACCAGCGGTAACAAAATAGCTGCTTCTGTAATCAACCCTTCCGCCTCGCGTTGCGCAATGATATTACTCGCCATCACATATCGATTTTCATCGGTGATTTCAGGGGTCCATGATGGTGGAGCAGCAAAATGCTTTCGTAGAACGTTGGCATCAAACAGATGATCAGGCACCCGCGCCTGATCCTCGCAGCGATGGGCAATGGGCACACTTCGCGGATTAAAACCAGGTGGCGCTGCTAAGCTTTTTCTGATCGATGCAGACGAATTAACCATGCCATCATTTTAGGTGATTAAATAAACAAAAAGGCGACCGAAGTCGCCTTGATTGCTGGTGCCAAATTAATTACTCAGCGCTTTGCTCAGCAACCACCTCTTTGGCACGGGCAGTTAGCTTCTCTTTAATACGCGCGGACTTACCAGAACGATCGCGCAAGTAATACAACTTGGCACGACGCACGTCACCGCGACGTTTCACTTCGATACTGGCAATCAATGGTGAGTAGGTTTGGAATGTACGCTCAACACCTTCGCCCGATGAAATCTTACGAACAATGAAGCTGGAGTTAAGACCGCGATTGCGTTTCGCAATTACCACACCCTCAAATGCCTGAGCACGTTTACGGGTACCCTCAACAACATTCACACTGACAACAACAGTATCGCCAGGAGCAAAACTTGGAATGGTTTTGTTGGCAGTTAGGCGAGCAATTTCTTCTTGCTCAATCGTTTGAATCAAATTCATTTCAACTCCTTTAGCATCGTATTGACGTTAATCCCACATGAGTGGACTCAATAGAGGATGCAATTTAACTTTCGCCAAACCTTCAGGATTCAAGCGTCTTTAAAAACGCCTCATCGTTCGGGTTTAGCAACCCATTTGCACGCGCTTTAACGATGAGGTCTGGGCGGCGCTTAAACGTCAGCTCTAAAGACTTTTGCCGACGCCAATCCGCTATTTTAGCGTGATGTCCGCCCAAAAGCACGTCTGGCACCGATTTATTTCCGTAAACCTCTGGACGGGTGTAGTGGGGATGGTCTAAAAGGCCATTCATAAAGCTATCCTGCAAGGCTGAATCCTGATCCCCTAAAGCCCCTGGAATTAAGCGGATTACGGCATCCATGAGGATCATGGCAGGTAGTTCGCCCCCCGATACGACAAAATCCCCAATTGAGACCTCAAAATCCACTTTGGCATCAATAAACCGTTGATCAATAGCCTCATATCGACCACAAATTATGGTTAATTGTCGATAACTGAGCATATCTGTCGCTATCTTTTGTGAAAATGGCTCCCCTTGGGGACTCAACAAACAAACCGGCCCAGGATTAATCCCTCGATTAAGATGGGAGCGCCCCACAGCCTCAAGACAAGAATCTAGGGGTTTAGCCATCATGACCATACCAGGGCCACCACCATAAGCCCGATCATCGACTGTTTTTCGAGAATCCTCAGAAAAATCTCTGATATTCCAGGTAGTTACAGAAGTTAGCCCTTGCTCACAGGCGCGGCCGGTCACCCCATATTGCGTGAGGGCAGCAAACATCTCTGGAAAGAGCGTCAACACATCAAAATCCATCTTAGTTATATCCATGCTCATTGGCTCCAGTTGGGTTGCCAATCCACCACGACTCTGCCTGAAGGCAAGTCAGCCGATTTCAATTGAACCGATCTGACAATCGCTGGGACAAACGGAATCAGCTCACTGCCAATCGTCATGATTGGATGAGCACCAAATTCAGCCATGTCCTCAATATTGCCTAGCCGAATCCCCTGCTCGTTATAGACCTCACACCCAATCAAATCAATCCAGTAATAGGCATCTTTCTCAGGAGTTGGAAATGCTTTTCTTGGGAGCAAAACCGTATGACCCTTCAGGGCTAGTGCAGCATCTCGATCACAAATGCCATCCAAAACCATCACTACGTAGCCAGAATGAATTTTTGCGCTTTGTACGCGATAAAGGGCGAGGAGCGGGGCGGAGTGAGGGCCTTGTAAGTAAACCTCTTTACACGCCAAAAGAGCAATCGGGTCGGGGGAGTAGGGGCGGACTTTAATGTGGCCTTTTAGGCCCTGGGCATCGTAGACGATACCCAAATCAATCAAATCAGAGGGGGGTTGATGACCGCTCACCACTCCCCCTTCAATCATGGCCAAGCTTAGGCCGCTGGATGATCCTTGAGCAAACGCTTTACGGTTGGCGAAATTTGCGCACCAACACCGGACCAATAGGTTAAACGGTCCTGAGAAAGGCGCATTGCCTGCTCTTTTTCAGAAGCTTGGGGATTAAAGTAACCCAAACGCTCGATGAAATTCGAGTCGCGACGATTGCGTTTATCGGTAGCAACGATGCTAAAAAAAGGGCGCTTTTTAGAACCGCCGCGGGCAAGTCGAATGACGACCATAGGTATTTCCTTAAAATCAAATGATTACAAAATGGCTGGCTGAATCGTCTTCGCTCAAAATGGTTTATTGACCAACGAGTGCGACGACCACAGAAAACCTCATATTCTAGACGAAATGCCCCAAAAACTCCATCACTTCACCAAAGATTATTGACCGTGACCAATAAAAATACATATAAATCAAATGGTTATATAAAAAACTCCGGGCTGCAGGTCTCGCACCCCAAGAGAAGGCTAATGGGACTCATCGGCTCATTTCCAATTTTTTTGATCGGTTGCGCCAATATAGTGCCGCCCTGTCCTGGGAAAACGACCCCACCCTACTCCGAGCTCGTTGGCACCCAATGGGAACTAAATCGGTGGAATATGGCACCGAACAGCATGGGTGAGGTTCGTCTTCGTACGATGCCCAATGATGGTGGGCCAAAAATGAGTTTGCAATTCAGTCAGGGGCGAATGAGTGGCTATAGTGGCTGCAATCGCTTCACTGCGCAAATCATCGAAGATCCTCGTGGCTTTCAGATTGAACAGATCGCCACCACTCGTATGGCCTGCGCTTCAAATCGTGAGGAGATTGAACGCGATTTCTTATTTTTACTGAAGGATTACCGAAGCATTGCACGCGATGGTAATTATTTACTTATCATTGGACCCAATCGCGAAGTATTAGGCTTTAACTTGATCCAACGAACCAATCCATGAGCACTCCCTTTCGGTCCAAATTACTATTTTCTGCGCTGGGGCTATTTCTTCCAGGAACCGGATTAAATTGTTTTTATTTGCTCGGTATCAAAAGCTTTTGGGGTTGGATTCAGTTTGCATCCCTAATCGCGGGCATTCTGGGTTTTATGCTCTTCAATACAAGCCCAGAGTCTTCTGCGGCAGCTTGGGTATTAATTATTCTTGGATTTATTGCATTAGAGGCAAGCTGGTTAAGTACGATCGTGTTTGGATTACGCCCCGATGAGAAATGGGATGCGCAATTTAATGCTTCTTTTCAAGGTAAACAAAAAACGGAGTCTGGTTGGCCTGTCGTCATTTGCGTAATCCTCTCGCTGGTAATTGGCGCAGGGGTAATGATGAGCTTTCTAGCTATTGGCTTTGAACAATTCTTCATCTACCAAATTGAAGAGGCTAAAAAGCTCAGTCAATAAGTTGGGCTTAGATCGAGGCAGTTAACTCAGGTACAAGAGTAAACAAATCGCCAACTAATCCGTAGTCCGCTACTCCAAAGATCGGGGCATCAGGATCTTTGTTAATCGCCACAATCACTTTTGAGTCCTTCATGCCAGCAAGATGCTGGATTGCTCCAGAGATACCTACTGCAATATAGAGCTGTGGGGCCACAATTTTCCCGGTTTGACCTACCTGATAATCGTTGGGTACATAACCTGCATCAACCGCTGCTCGAGAAGCACCGAGAGCGGCGCCAAGCTTGTCTGCTAGTGGCTCAATCAATTCCTTGTATTTCTCTGCAGAGCCAAGTCCACGACCACCAGAAACAATAATTTTTGCGGCAGCTAACTCAGGACGGTCCGATTTGGTTAACTCGCGACCAACAAATTGACTTGCGGCAAATGACTGAACTGGAGAGATTAATTCGATAGAGCATGATCCACCAGTCCCGGCAGGATCAAAATTCGTGGTTCGTACGGTAATCACTTTTTTAGGGTCAATCGTTTGAACCGTTGCAATTGCGTTACCCGCATAAATGGGCCGCTCAAATTCATCGGCGGACACGACCTTGGTGATATCGGAGAGTTGCGCAACATCTAGCTTGGCTGCAACCCTGGGCATCACGCTCTTACCGTGAGCCGTCGCAGGTGCTAAAAAATAGTCATAGCCAGAAGCAAGGGCAAGAATTTGCTCCGCAACCGACTCTGGTAACTGATTCGCAAAATGCGGGGCATTGGCATAAAGAACCTTACCAACTCCCTCAATCTTGCTAGCTTCTTGGGCTATCGCATCCACATCATGGCCCACTACCAAAATATCAACCACATTGGCGCATTGCTTAGCAGCGCTTACCGCATGATGCGTGGACATTTTTAATGATTGCTGATCGTGCTCAGCGAGAACCAGTGCAGCCATTACAGTACCTTTGCTTCATTTTTTAATTTATCAATCAAAGTTGCTACATCAGGTACTTTGATACCTGCTGAGCGCTTTGGTGGCTCCTCGACCCGAATGGTTTTCAGCCGTGGGCTAATATCAATTCCCAGATCATCGGGCTTTACGATATCCAACTGCTTTTTCTTGGCCTTCATAATGTTGGGTAGAGTGACGTATCGCGGCTCATTTAAGCGAAGATCGGTCGTAATCACAGCAGGCAAGGAAACTGCAACGGTCTCAAGACCACCATCAACTTCACGCGTGACCGATGCCTGCCCATTACTAATGGTCACCTTAGAAGCAAATGTTGCCTGAGGAAGATTGATCAAGGCAGCCAACATTTGGCCCGTTTGGTTGCTATCGTCATCAATTGCCTGCTTACCCATAATGATGAGCTGAGGCTGCTCTTTGGAATAGATTGCTTGAAGTAATTTAGCAACTGCTAAAGGCTGTAATTCGATATCCGTCTCGCATAAGATAGCGCGGTCTGCACCGATCGCCAAGGCAGTTCTTAACGTCTCTTGGCATGCTTGGGGGCCTGCTGAAAAGGCAATAATTTCTGTAACGAGACCTGCTTCTTTGAGTCGAACCGCCTCTTCAACGGCAATTTCATCAAAGGGATTCATGCTCATTTTGACATTGGCAATGTCCACCCCCGATTGATCGGATTTGACGCGAACCTTCACGTTGTAATCGACCACTCGCTTAACTGCGACCAAAACCTTCATGAAAAACGACCTTTTTACTTATTCAAATGCCTATTTTATCGTGATTCAGATTAAATCTCGGCTAAGGTTTTCAGGTGGGCAGCAACGCTCCGGCCCAATGCCGAGAGGTTATATCCACCCTCAAGACAACTCACAATCTTACCGTCGCAATAGCGATTGGCAACCTCCATTAACTGCTTGGTCATCCATACGTAATCGTCTTCAACCAGGCCCATTTGACCAAGATCATCCTCGCGATGGGCATCAAAACCCGCTGAGATGATGATCAGCTGGGGTTTAAATTCATCAAGCCGTGGAATCCAGGTTTTACTAATCATGTCACGGACCATCTTGCCGTTGGTGCTTGCTGGCAAGGGCACATTGACCATATTGTCACCACCTTCAAGACCGCTGTAGGGATAGAAGGGGTGCTGAAAGAAACTACACATTAATACATGAGGGTCATTGATGAACGCAGCTTCTGTGCCGTTACCGTGATGGACATCAAAATCAATCACGGCCACTCGGTCTAAATCATACTTCTCTATCGCATAGCGTGTCGCGATTGCCACATTATTAAATACACAAAATCCCATTGAACGATGAGGCTCAGCATGGTGTCCCGGAGGGCGAATCGCACAAAATGCATTATTGACCTCACCTTGCATCACTGCATCCACTGCTGCTATTGCTGCCCCAGCTGCACGCAAGGAGACTGTCAACGTTGCTGGGTTCATGATGGTATCGCCATCAATCATCGAGTAGCCACTACTCGGAGCTTTACTCTTCACAAATGCTAAATGATCCTCGCTATGTACGCGAGTGATGTCTGCTTCTGAAGCAAGCGGGGGATCAATCCGCTTCAGATGCGCATCAAGACGACTCTGAATTAACTGATCCTCAATCGCGGCAATTCGCTCGGGGCACTCTGGATGATGGCGGCCCATCTCGTGTTTCATAAAATCGGGATGGCTAATGTAGGCTGTGCTCATATTTGTCTCTCATCGAATAACAACTAACTATACTTAGTATGAATTTATATTAAAAATACTTTTTATTATCTTAGCGCGATCTTGAACTTTCTACCGTTTTTCTCCAGCCTGGTACTAACGGTTTTGTTAGGTGCCTGCGCATCGCCCACCCCACCAACCACACCACCCAATCATCAGCCTACAAAACCCGAGGTAGAGGTTCATACTGTTAACGCTACTGAATCTAGCGCCAGACGAGATCCATCTTCACTCAAGGAGCTTCTCGATCAGGTCTCACAGCAGCAAAACATCCCTTTAGCATCCCTGGATAGCGGCTTTAAAGATGTTCAACATCTATCGCAAGTCAAAAAATTAGTTGCGCCCCCGCCCGTTAGCTTTCAAAAAAACTGGCGGGTATACCGTTCGCGCTTTGTTGAACCAGTCCGCATTCGGGCTGGCCTTACCTTTATAGACCAAAACCGTGCCACTCTAGAAGCTGCCGAATCAGAATCGGGCGTTCCTCACCAAGTCATTGCAGCCATTATTGGGGTGGAGACGATTTATGGTCGGCAAATGGGAAACTTTCGGGTCAAGGATGTGCTAAGTACGCTTGCTTTTGACTATCCAGATACCCCCAATCAAGCAGCGCGTGAACTCCTTTTTCAGAATCAACTGAAAGACCTCATTATTTTGTGCTGGCAAGAAGCCAAGGATCGGCAAGATGCGTTTAATCGTTGCCTCAATCAAAGTAGCTCCTATGCAGGTGCGATTGGCCTTCCCCAGTTTATGCCTGGAAGTATTTTGCAATTTGCCACCGATGGGGATGGGGATGGCGTAATCGATCTTCGCAATAGTCGGCGTGATGCAATCTTTAGCGTCGCTAACTTTCTCAAAGTTCATGGCTGGCAACCTGGGATGCCCATCTACTTTCCTGTCATTCAAAATGAGCAAACCCGAGCAAAAATTATTGAGCTGGCCGATGGTCAGCCGATTGCCAAAATTACAGTTGCAGAGTTAATTCAACTCGGTATTCTAGAGCCCAGCAATGGTGATCTCCTACAAGGTGGGGTTGAGCCTGGAAGCAAAGCCCTGATGGTTGATTTGCCCTCACCTGGAGCAAATCAAGAGCCCGACATCCTTTATGTTGTTGGACTCCAAAACTTCCTCAGTATCGTGAATTACAACCGGAGTTACTTTTATGCCCAAAGTGTTGCTGAATTTGCGCAGGCGCTAGGGTATCAAAATAAAAGTGTAATCACACGAGAGCAAGTCGAGAAACAGGAGCCAGTACCCATCAGCAAAAATCGATCCACGGCAGCTAAAGCAGCTAAGAAAGACAGTAAAGCGAAGAAATCGACTAAGCCACCAAAGCCAAGTAATTAGGCTGGGAATACACCTGTTGATAAATAGCGATCGCCCCGATCGCACACAATAAACACAATCGTGGCATTTTCAACCGTTTGAGCAACACGTAAGGCTATCACTAAAGCACCTGCGGCTGACACACCGCAAAAGATGCCTTCTTCTTTGGCCATACGGCGGGCCATCTCCTCAGCCTCCGCCTGGGTGACATACTCAATTCGATCAACACGTTCAGCCTGATAGATTTTAGGCAAGTAAGCAGGCGCCCATTTCCGAATTCCAGGAATCTGCGAGCCCTCTTCAGGCTGTCCACCAATAATTTGAATCTCTGGATTCATGGACTTTAGGTAGGTCGATACGCCAGTAATTGTTCCCGTGGTACCCATCGCAGAAACAAAATGGGTAATCTGGCCGTGTGTATCACGCCAAATCTCAGGTCCCGTAGTCTCGATATGAGCCCGCGGATTATCTGGGTTAGCAAATTGATCCAATAGTTTGCCACGGCCCTCTTTTTGTAATTGCTCAGCATAATCGCGAGCCAACTCCATCCCGCCTGAACTGGAGGTCAAAATAAGTTCTGCACCATATGCAGCCATGCTCTGTCGACGCTCAAGGCTTTGGTTTTCGGGCATGACCAAAATAATCTTGTAGCCCAACATCGCCCCAACCATGGCAATCGCAATACCGGTATTACCGCTCGTTGCCTCAATTAATGTATCGCCAGGCTTAATATCGCCACGTAACTCAGCGTGCTTAATCATGGAGAGCGCGGGTCGGTCCTTGACCGACCCGGCTGGATTATTACCCTCTAACTTACCCAAAATCACATTACCGCGCCGCTCGTTCTCCACCCCAGGAATGCGCTGTAAGCGAACCAAAGGAGTATTACCAATGGTTTGAGAAATCGTTGGATAGAGTGCCGCAGATGGATTGGATTGGGTCATAGGCTTATTTTAGCGACAACTTCATCCAATACCGCTGATTTCAGTAGCGCTGACGCGAACCAGTCGACCGCTCGCTCTCCGCCGCAGACGCTTTAGCTTGATACCTGGATGTCTTTTTTGTGGAACGCGCCTCTGAGCGTGGGCCACTTTTTGTTTCGCGGTATCCACTTTGACCCTCAATTTTCAAACCATTCTCCATTAATTTACTCACCGAGCGCTCGCCAATACCCCGAACCCGCGATTGCAAATCATATGAGTCATAAAACGCACCGCCCTTTTCTCGCTCAGCAATAATTGCCTTCGCTTTTGATGGCCCAAGCCCACGAATACTCTCTAACTCGGTCTGACTGGCTGTGTTGACATTGACTGGTGCAGCATTTACAAGCGACACACTGAGAGGGAGTGCGAGTGCCATAACCATCATGCCAATCATCGATCGCTTGGATAAGGCGTTAGCAGATGTGTGAAACAGAGTTGATAAACCCATAATTTCTCCTTTGAGGTTGATGAACAAACCATGACGAATATGTCATGGCCTTCTTCAACGCCCAATGGTCGATTGGGTTGACGAAATAAATGGTCTAGAGGGGATTTGCTAAAAAATCAGAATTTGCTGATAGCCAAGCAATGTATTGACTGACACCGTGCTCAACATCTAAGAATTCTCCCGAGTAACCTGCGGCTCTTAATTGCGTGAGGTCTGCTTGCGTGAAGCACTGATATTTGCCTCGCAAATCATCCGGGAACGGAATGTATTGAATCAAACCTTGTTGCACTAAATCTGCCAATGGTAGCGCTGGTTGATTGGCTAGTTTACGCATGGTGTTTACAGTTGCCAGCGCAACGTCATTAAAAGGTTGGGCGCGGCCAGTACCCAGATTAAAAATGCCACTCTTTTCTGGATGATCCAAAAAGAAGAGGTTCACTTTCACGACATCCTCAACCGATACAAAATCCCGCGATTGCTGACCGGGTGCGAAGCCGCCGTATTCACCAAATAATTTGACCGTTTGATTTTTTTTGAACTGATGGTAATGGTGAAATGCAACCGAGGCCATCCGCCCCTTATGGGACTCACGTGGACCATACACATTGAAATACCGAAAGCCGACCACCTGAGCCGTCGGAGCCTTCTCGGCTATCCGAGCACGCATGTATTGGTCAAACAGAAATTTTGAGTAACCATAAATGTTTAAAGGCTTCTCATATTGCCGATCCTCTACAAACGTATCGGACCCTCCATAGGTTGCAGCCGATGATGCATAAAGAAATGGAACCTTTTGGTCAGTGCAAATCTCATAGAGATTGATGGAGTATTGATAGTTATTGTTCATCATGAAAACCCCATCGGTCTCCATCGTGTCTGAACAAGCACCTTCATGAAATACTGCTTTCACTTTCCCAAACCAGCCCTCATGAAAGCCTTCTAAAAAATCATTCTTATCGATGTAATCCGCAATATCCAAATCAGCTAAATTGCGATATTTATCTGCGGGTCGCAAATCATCAACTGCAATAATATTTTTTTCACCACGAGCATTCAAAGCACGAACAATGTTCGCACCTACAAATCCGGCGGCACCAGTCACGATATAGGTCACTGTAGCTCCTCTGCACAAACGGTTGCTGTTCCCAGTTTACCGACGACGATTCCTCCGGCGCGATTGGCTAGGGCCATCGCACGCTCTAAGGGCCATTTGGCTGCCAAGGCTACTGCCAGAGTAGCAATGACGGTATCGCCAGCGCCTGATACATCAAATACCTCGCGGGCCTGCGCACGAACATGACTTGCGCCCGCCGATGTAAATAATGTCATACCTTCCTCGGAGCGAGTCAATAGCAATGCCTCAACCTGAAGCTGCTCTCGCAAGGCTTGAGCTTTTTGGGTGAGCTCCGCTTCGCTAGACCATGCGCCGACTACTTGCCGCAATTCACTTCGATTGGGGGTTAGTACTGTTGCGCCCTGATACTTCGCGTATGCATCACCTTTCGGGTCAACCAACACAATCTTATGATTCGCCCTTGCTAATGCAATCATACTGGCCACTTGCTCCAATGCGCCCTTGCCGTAATCGGACAAGATAACCACATCGGTCTCGGGTAATAGTGCCTCAAACTGCTTAAGCTTCTGTGCAAGCGAACCCGAACTCGGAGTCTCCTCAAAGTCCAAACGAATCAGTTGCTGCTGCCGAGCAATCACTCTTAACTTAACCGTCGTGGGTACTTGTGAATCCGCCTGTAAGTAGCTGTGCACACCACTATCTCGTAATAAGGTCTCAACCCGTTTGCCGGCCTCATCGACTCCGATCACCCCGAGAAGGCTGGTTTGTGCTCCCAAAGCAGAGGCGTTGCGAGCCACGTTAGCCGCACCCCCCAAACGCTCATCAATCTTGCCAACCTGCACCACAGGAACCGGGGCTTCAGGCGATATACGACTAGTATCACCAAACCAATAGCGATCAAGCATGACATCACCCACCACCAACAGGCGGGCTTTACTAAATTGAGTTCGATCGGCTTTCTCAGTCATTACTTTAGGTTCAGTTTATAGATCAATTATGCCGACCAATCCCGTAATACTCAAAACCTAGCTCAGTCATCGACTGGGGTTCATACAGATTGCGCCCATCAAAAATAATCGGGTTTCTCATCGCCTGCTTTAGATGATCAAAATCCGGGCTACGGAATGCCTTCCACTCGGTCACAATGATTAATGCACTGGCCCCTGCTAAGGCATCCTCTGGAGTTTTTACTAAGGAAACTTTTTGAAGTTGATCGGGCTTTCCTTGGAGATCGATCTCAAGGGCGTGCTGTGCCTCAGGCATTGCAACCGGATCATGAGCCACCACCTGTGCACCACGCTTGACTAATTCCGCAATAATGAAACGACTGGGTGCTTCACGCATATCGTCTGTATTAGGTTTAAATGCTAAACCCCACACCGCAAATCGATGATTGGAAAGATCGTCACCAAAACGTTTGGTGATCTTCTCAATCAATATTGTTTTTTGTTGGCGATTAACCGCCTCGACAGCTTCTAAGATCTTTAGGTCACGCCCATGCTGTAAAGCAGTTTTGGATAAAGCCGACACATCCTTTGGAAAGCAAGAGCCGCCGTAGCCGGTTCCTGCATATAAAAATCCATAGCCAATCCGTGAGTCTGAGCCAATCCCTTGGCGCACTGCCTCAATATCAGCTCCAACCGCATCCGCTAAATTGGCAAGCTCGTTCATGAAGGATATACGGGTAGCCAGCATGGCATTAGCAGCGTATTTTGTGAGCTCAGCACTCTTCACATCCATGTAATAGGTGCGCTCGTGATGACGGTTAAATGGCGCATAAAGTTTACGCATCAATTCTTTAGCGCGCAGTCCTGCGACATCCTGATTGGTGCCAATCACAATGCGATCTGGGCGCATGAAGTCTTCGACTGCAGCACCCTCCTTCAAAAACTCAGGATTCGAGACTACTGAACACCATGCAGGATCTAAATTGCGCTTTTTTAATTCTTCGGTGATGGCTTCGGTCACCTTCTCAGCAGTACCAACTGGCACCGTTGACTTATCGACAATGACTTTAGGGCCATTCATATGTTTGCCAATATTACGTGCGGCAGCAATCACATATTGCAAATCGGCTGAGCCATCTTCATCCGGGGGTGTGCCCACCGCAATAAACTGAATTTCACCATGTTGAACGGCTGCTGCCACATCGGTCGAGAATAGAATGCGTCCTGCTGCGCGATTGCGGGTAATCATCTCCTGCAATCCTGGTTCGTATATCGGGACGCCGCCCGAATTTAAGATATCGATTTTTTTCTGATCAAGATCTAAACAAAAAACGGTATTACCGAGTTCGGCTAGGCACGCCCCGGTAACCAATCCTACATAGCCACTGCCAACAATGGTAACTTTCAATCTTTATCCCCAAATATTGAATATTAACTGGATGATTTGCATGAGTGATTACATTGACGGACCACTCGGAACTGCGCCTTCAGTCCGTCGGGGTGAGTATGCCTCCCAATGATTACAGCCAGGGCATTGCCAATAAAAACGCCTTGCCCGAAATCCGCAATTTCCGCAGGTATAACGTGCCAAAGCGGTTGTCCGCTGCTTAAGTAAGCCAAGCGTTGACTTTAAATCCGCCACCCGCGTCTCTGGACCGGTAACCTCTGCCAAGGCCAAACGAGTCTCTGCTAACTTCGATAAAGCACTGAGCGTTGGGGAATGCTGCATGACATCGACCAACATGGCTTCGGCTGCCTGAGCCCCCCGAATGTGCATCACATGCTTATGCACGATATCCAAGAGCTCACCAATTGCTTGAGTTTTAAGGAGAGCAAGTAATTGATCCAAACCAAGATCGACTTGGTTGACGGCATGATGTGCAGCCATCCACCGATCGGCTACTAAATGCATGAAGGCGGGGTTCTCTTTCGCCACGATCGCCCAGACATCGATCGCCTGCTGAGGGCGCTCGTTGGCCAAATAGTAATCACCCTGCAAAATTAAGGCGCGGGCGTGATTTGGAATTGCGGATAGGGCATGATGGATGGCTCCCTCTGCCTCAGGAAAATCAGTCCGTCGCAGCGCCTCTTGCGCAATCTCGCAATAAAACTGCGCGATCTCTAATTGATGGCTTTTGTCTTGTAACCCCTGGAGTTCATTGGCAGCAATAATCGCTTTTTTCCAATCCTTCTCAATTTGATACATCTCAAGAAGACTTTCTTTGGCTGGTATGGCATATTTGCCGTCACCGACTTGATTGAGGGATGCCTCAGCACGATCCAATAGACCGGCTCGCAAGAAATCGCGGCCTAACTCATATGCCGCGTGGTCTCGATCGCGCGGTTTCAGATCTTCACGATTGGCTAGATGTTGATGAACGCGAATCGCGCGCTCAGTCTCACCGCGGCGGCGAAACAAGTTACCCAATGAAAAATGCAGATCCACTGTCTCTGGATCTAATTGGGCAACCTTAACTAAGGTTTCGATGGCTTGGTCGGGCTGCTCATTGAGCAATAGGTTTAAGCCTTTGAACGTAGAGCGTTGCTGTTTTAGTCGTTCTCGCTCATCTTGGCGCGCCTCTAAGCGTAAATCCCAACGAGAGGCCAGCCAACCTAAGCCGAAGAAGATGGGGATTAGGAGTAACCAACCGGTTTCAATTTGAATCATTTCAGTGGCGAATGAATAGTTTAGATCCCTAGGAGATCTGCCACCACAGGATTAGGCACCCGAGTTTCCTGAGTCAAGAATAATTTTTTGATCGAGCGGCTTGTAATCAACGCGCTCACGAAGCTCCTTACCCGGCTTGAAATGGGGAACGCGCTTTTCTGGAATAAGGACCTTCTCACCCGATTTTGGATTGCGTCCAGTACGAGCAGGTCGATGATGCAAAACAAAACTGCCCACACCACGAAGCTCAATACGCTTCCCTTCAGCTAAGGCTTGGGTCATGGTG
Source organism: Polynucleobacter sp. (assembly GCA_040400365.1). Classification (GTDB taxonomy): domain Bacteria; phylum Pseudomonadota; class Gammaproteobacteria; order Burkholderiales; family Burkholderiaceae; genus Polynucleobacter. The sequence goes on from JBBAQJ010000003.1 coordinate 27,903, forward strand.
TCTAGCAAGGTTTTTACTGCTAGCTCCACATCGCGAGGCAAGAGTTGCGGAAACTGCTCCGCAAGGCTCTCAACCAGCTCAGAACGGGTTATCGCTTGGTGCTCTTGATCTGACATAGTCTAATTAGCCCGCCACCCACGGGGTGGCGGAATCACCTTAGCTTTGATTATCCATCTTCGCCTTCAACAGGGCGCCAAGATTAGTCGTGCCAGAGCCAGCATCGCCCTGTAACTTATTCATGGCATCTTGTTGATCGGCACTATCTTTTGCCTTGATCGATAAATTAATCGAACGCGATTTACGATCGATATTAATAATCATGGCAGTGACAGAATCGCCTTCTTTCAGCGCATTGCGCGCATCTTCAACGCGATCGGTTGAGATCTCTGAGGCGCGCAGATAACCTTCGACCTCATCAGCAAGGGCAATCACGGCACCTTTAGCATCAACACTCTTCACAGTACCAGTGACCATGCTGCCTTTATCACTAGTCGACGTAAAGTTGTTAAAGGGGTCGCCTGACATTTGCTTGATGCCTAGGGAGATACGCTCCTTCTCAACATCAATCGCTAAGACGACAGCTTCTAATTCATCGCCTTTCTTGAAGGCCTTAACAGCCTCTTCGCCAGGCTCATTCCAAGAGAGGTCAGACAAGTGAACTAAACCATCGATTCCACCAGGCAGGCCAATAAAGACGCCGAAGTCGGTGATGGACTTAATTGCCCCTTTGATCTTGTCACCCTTTTGATGGCTGCGTGAGAACTCTTCCCATGGGTTTGCTTTGCATTGCTTGATACCTAAGCTAATACGACGCTTATCTTCATCAATGTCTAAGACCATCACTTCTACTTCGGTTCCCAAAGCAACCGCTTTGCTTGGGGCCACGTTCTTATTGGTCCAATCCATTTCAGAGACGTGTACCAAGCCTTCAATGCCACTCTCGATTTCAACGAACGCACCGTAATCAGTCAAATTAGTCACTTTGCCAAAGAGGCGTGTGTTGGGTGGGTAACGGCGGGCAATACCAACCCAAGGATCATCGCCCAACTGCTTAATGCCCAATGAAACGCGGTTTTTCTCCTGATCAAACTTCAGAATCTTCGCAGTTACCTCTTGACCCACCGTCAGCATCTCGCTGGGGTGACGCACACGACGCCAAGCCAAATCAGTAATGTGGAGAAGGCCATCAATACCGCCAAGATCAACGAATGCACCGTAATCGGTAATATTCTTAATGGTGCCCTGAACAACGCTACCCTCTTGAAGGTTAGACATCATCTTCGCACGCTCTTCACCTTGGCTAGCTTCAACCACTGCGCGACGAGAAAGAACAACGTTATTGCGCTTACGATCTAGCTTAATGACCTTAAACTCCATGGTCTTGCCTTCGTACGGGCTGGTATCTTTAATTGGACGGGTATCAACGAGCGATCCAGGCAAAAAGGCACGAATGCCATTTACCATGACGGTCAAGCCGCCCTTCACCTTACCGGTCACTGTGCCGGTAACGATCTCAGCGCCTTCAAGTGCTTTCTCGAGGTTCATCCAAGACGCAAGACGTTTTGCTTTGTCGCGTGACAAAATCGTATCGCCATAGCCATTTTCTAAGGCATCAATTGCGACGGATACGAAATCACCAGGGTTGACTTCGAGTTCGCCCTGGTCATTTTGGAATTCTTCAACGGGTATGAATGCTTCGGACTTTAGGCCGGCATTAACAACCACAAAATTATGATCAATACGAACAACTTCGGCCGAAATAACCTGGCCGGTTTTCATATTTGAACGGGTTAGGGATTCTTCAAATAGTGCTGCAAAAGATTCAGACATGAGGTTCACTTTGTGCCGCCAATGACTGACGGGTTAGGTTAATAAAACTTAAGCTAGCGGTTTTTACCGTAGGTGCCAACTTAAGCGCCAAACTTCAACTTCGACTTCTAATTTCGATTTACTTCTTGGTACCAAGACAGCACCTGCTCAACTGCCTGATCAATCGATAAATTTGAGGTATCGAGCAAATGCGCCCCTTTAACTTGTTTTAGAGGCGCGGTTGCTCGTTGAATATCTCGAGTGTCTCGTTCCTGCAAATCTTGCAAAAGGACATTTATTCTAGCAGAAATTCCCTTAGCGATCAATTGCTTATATCGACGCTCCGCCCGAGCCTGCACACTGGCCGTCAAAAATACCTTTAAAACGGCATCTGTAAAGATCCGGCTTGCCATGTCTCGGCCATCGGCCACTAAGCCTGGGGGCCTCCGAAACCCTTTTTGGAGTGCCAACAGGGCATCTCGTACCTCTGGATAAACCGCGATTTGGGATGCCAAAACCCCAATGGACTCGTCTCGAATGGCCTCTGTGACATCCATATTTCCAAGAAAAATCAGTCCGTTTTTAAATTCAATCCGCATGGTGAGGGCAAGCTCACCCAAAGCGCGGCAATCAGATGGCGAAATACCCTTTTGTTGGCTAGCAAGCGCTACCAGACGATACAGGGCGCCACTATCCAAATAATGGAATCCAAGACGGTTGGCAACTTGCATTGCCACCGTGCCTTTGCCTGAAGCGGTGGGCCCATCAATTGCAATGACCGGAGGAAGGTTCAACCCAAATACTCCTTCATAGGAAATCAATAAGTGATTCGTGCCAACTCTGAAAAGTAATGCGGAAATGTTTTAGCAACACACTGAGGATCGTTAATCACGACCGGCTTTGGACCGAATGCTGCTAACGAGAAGCACATCGCCATCCGATGATCGTCATAAGTATCGATTCCCTGCGGTGGGGTCTGCCATTGCTCATTACTTAATGGATGAATCTCAATGAAATCCTCACCCTCATGAACCACTGCCCCTAATTTACGCAACTCGGTCGCCATCGCTGCAATTCGGTCTGTTTCTTTCACCCGCCAGCTGGCAATCTTCTCTAAACGTGTTTTTCCTTGAGCAAACAAAGCGATCACGGCCAAAGTCATCGCAGCGTCTGGGATTGTGGTGCAGTCAATCGTAATGCCTCGTAATCTACCATCGGCATGAACAACGCCGGCCGTCTCAAGAAAATCATCGCCGCGCAGCACTCTTGCCCCCATTTGCTCGATGGCGTCTGCAAAGGCAATATCACCCTGAATGCTGGTTTTACCAACCCCAAGAACCCGCACCGGACCACGACCAAGCACGCCGGCTGCCAAAAAATAGGATGCCGAGGATGCGTCACCCTCGACCCAGAGTGTTTGGGGACTCTTGTATACCGCTCCAGCTTGAGTAGGCGCAATCACAAACTGATGGGGTGTCGGATTACTTACCTCGACCCCAAACCGAGCCATCAATTGAATCGTGATGTCGATGTACGGTCTAGAAATTAATTCACCAATCACTTCAATTTGAATTGGTTTACGGGCTACGAGAGGCAGTGCCATCAATAAAGCCGTCAGAAATTGACTGGAGACATCGCCCCTAACCCGAATCACCTCTGGCAAGACAAGCTTGCCTGCATGGATTTGAATGGGTGGATAACCGACCACTTGCTCATAATCAATCTGCGCACCAATCTGCTGAAGTCCATCAACCAAATCACCAATCGGTCGCTCATGCATCCGTGGTACTCCAGAGAGTCGATACTCGCCCTCTTGCATCACTAATGCCGCGGTGAGCGGCCGAATCGCAGTTCCAGCATTGCCCATGAATAAGTCAGCGTACTTGACTGGGAAAACACCGGCACAACCCGTCACTTCACAATCATGACCATGATCCTCCGCCTTCACCCCCAATTGACGTAACGCATTACGCATCACCTGGGTGTCATCGGCATCAAGTAATTGCTTAAGAGTAGTCGTACCGCTTGCTAATGCAGCGAGCAACAATGCGCGATTCGAAATACTTTTTGATCCAGGCAAGGTCATCTGACCCTTGGCACCTTGAAAAGGTCCAATCTGTAATGACTCGCTCGCCATTACGACTCTTCCCACCTTTTGCGAGCTTCACTGGCTTTCAGAAAAACTTTCTCAAGCGCTTGCGAATCCTCCTTAGCAATCAGGTCACGAAGAGCATTTGCGATCACGAGGTACTGGTCTAGCTCTTTCAGGATCGCTGATTTATTAGCAAGGCAAATATCGCGCCACATCTCTGGGCTCGAGGCAGCAATCCGCGTGAAATCCCGAAATCCAGCGCCAGCATGACCAAGCTTTTGCTCTGTATCTTCGGAGTTCAGCACGCTTGTCATTAATGCATATGAAAGCAAATGAGGTAGATGCGAAACCGCTGCGTAGATTGCATCGTGCTGAATTGCCGATATTCGTTTAATGCGCGACCCCAATGCCTGCCAAAAACTTTCGACCAAAGCCACATCCGCTGCGGAGTTCTCTTGCAACTGACAAATGATGGTTTGCTTTCCCTGAAATAAATCGGCCTTCGCTGCCACCACGCCATGCTGCGCTCCACCCGCAATGGGATGGGCTGGAACAAATTGACAAACCTTCTTGCCCAAAACCTCTTTGGCCGCCACAATCAAATCACTTTTAGTACTACCTGCGTCCGTAATTAATGTGTGCGGATTGAGATGCGGTTCAATCGTTTGAAAACATGCGCGCATTTGTGCAACGGGCACGCACAAAACGATCCACTGGGCTTTTTTACTTGCGCCCTCAAGGTCATCAATACGATCAATCGCGCCTAATTTTTTAGCCTCTTCAAGATTGCTTGCGCTTCGACCCACGCCGATCACTTCAGTAACGACCCCCGCCTTCTTGAGCGCCAAACCAATCGATCCGCCAATCAAACCAACACCAACAATGGCGACCGCTCCAAACTGGTTACGACTCATACAACGCCCTTTGGCTGATTCAGAATGGCGTTGAGGGCTTGAATGCAAATAGCATTCTCTTCTGGCAAACCGATTGAGATTCTGAGCCACTGTGGCAGCCCATAGTTACCAACGGGTCGCACAATCACGCCCCGCTTTAATAACTCGCGATTAACGCGTGCACCCGCTTCATTGTCATTACCCACCTTCACTAAGACAAAGTTTCCGGATGAAGGTAAATAGCTTAAGCCCATTTGCTCAAAAGCCTGTGTCAATTGCTGATAACCGGCTCGATTTAACTCATACCCTTGTTGTAAAAATGCTGCGTCGCCCAAGGCTGCAATAGCCGCCGCTTGCGCCAAACTATTCACATTAAAGGGCTGTCGAATCCGGTTTAACAAATCGGTTAAATGGGGTTGCGCAATGCCATATCCGATGCGTAGCCCTGCTAATCCATAGGCCTTTGAAAAGCTACGTGAGACCACCAAATTAGGATATTTTTTTACCCAAGCAATTGCGTCGTAGCGCTGCTCTGGGGCAAGGTATTCGTTATATGCCTCGTCCAATACCACCACCACATGCGCAGGCATCTCCGATATAAAGGCTTCAATCGCTTTTGGCTGAAGGTAACTACCGGTTGGATTATTTGGGTTCGCTACGAATGCCAACTTGGCACTTTCCCCGAGTGACCGCAGGGTCTGTAGCATGGCCGGCAGATCATGTCCGTACGTTGCATCGGCAGCAACTTCCACTGCTTTTGCACCAATCGCTTGGGTTGCCAAAGGGTAAACCGCAAACGCGTGTTTAGAAAATACGACGGCATCGCCAGCGTGTGCTACCGCTCTAGCGGTAAGCTCCAAAATATCATTGCTACCATTTCCCAAAGTAATCCAGTCTTCTGGAACCCCCAGACGCTTGGATAAAACGCACTTCAGCTCAAAACCATTGGAATCTGGATAGCGGCCCAGATCATTGGCGGCCCGCATCATTGCTTCCTTTGCCGACGTTGGCATACCCAAGGGATTTTCATTGGAGGCCAACTTCACGATTGCGCTTTCATCTAAACCAAACTCACGCGCTACCTCGCTAATGGGTCTGCCGCCAACATAGGGAGCAATTGCATGCACATGATCTAAGCCAATTTTTTTGGTCATGAATCAGACTCTTAATTTTTAGCGCGGGGATAGGAGCCCAGGTTTTTATAAAAAGCAGCGATGGTTTTTAACTCAGCAATCGCCGTGGCCACTTTGCCATCACTAACATGTCCATCAATATCGATATAAAAATGGTATTCCCAAGACCCCTTGCGGGCAGGCCGCGATTCAAACCGCGTCATGGAAACTCCATGTTTTGCTAATGGCCCTAGTAAGTGATGAACAGCCCCAGGTTGATTGGCTACTGACAGCACCAAGGAAGTCTGATCTTGGCCGCATGGCTGACAAGCGTATTGGCCGATCACCACAAACCGTGTACGGTTGTTTGGATCATCCTGAATCTGCGCTGAAACAATTTGTAACCCATACGCCAATTGAGCTGGCTCACCAGCAATCGCAGCAATACTTGGATCTTGACTAGCCATCCGTGCAGCCTCGGCATTACTACTAACAGCCTGCCGATGCAATTGAGGTGCATGCACGCTTAACCATTGTTGGCATTGAGCCAAGGCCTGAGCATGAGCGCAGACTGTTTTTACACCATCCAAACTTCCATGCTTGGTTAAGAGGTGATGCCGAATGGGCAAGACTACCTCACCACTAATTTGCAGTGGGCTTTCTAGCAATAAATCCAAAGTTCGCGAAACGGCGCCTTCACTGGAGTTCTCAATAGGTGCAACCCCAAAGGTAGCGGCCCCTTTTTCAACTGCCTTGAAGACCTCATCCAAACTCGCGCATGGCAAGCCATCAATCGACTGCCCAAAAAATTGATGCGCCGCCTGCTCCGAGAAGGTTCCAGTTGGACCCAAATATGCGATGGTTTGTTTGGATTCGAGTGCGCGACATGCCGACATGATTTCGCGCCAGATTGAAGCAAGGCCATCTGCCAATAATGGGCCAGGATTTTTTTGTAAAACATTCTGAATCACCTGGCTCTCTCGCTCAGGACGAAAAATGGGGGCTGATGACTCATTCTTAATATGGCCCACTTCTTGAGCAGCCTTTGCACGCTTGGATAAAAGTTCTAATAGCTCTTGATCAATCGCATCAATCTGAGCACGCAGCGGAGCTAACCGTTGATCATCATTTGACATTAGGCACACCTTTCAAACTCACGCATGAACTCCACCAAGGTCTCAACGCCAGCAATCGGCATGGCATTGTAGATACTGGCGCGCATCCCTCCTGCAGCCTTATGGCCACGTAGGGCCGCCAAACCTGCAGCGCTCGATTGTTCCAAAAACTCTGCATTTAAACCTTCGTCTTTCAGAAAGAATGTGACATTGGTTCTCGAGCGACACGTTGGATCCACGCGATTTTCATAGAGAGAGCTTTGATCAATGAATCCATATAGCAGGGATGATTTCTGTTGACTACGGCGCTCCATCTCCCGCACGCCACCTTGCCGCTTGATCCACTCAAATACTAAGCCGGAAACATAAATTGGGAAAGTGGGTGGGGTATTGAACATCGATTGATTGGCCGCCTCCTTTGCCCAATCCCAGATTGAAGGAGTAATGGGCATCGCATGTCCCATCAAGTCCTTGCGCACAATCACAATGGTGACCCCCGCAGGACCAATATTCTTCTGAGCGCCAGCGAAAAGCACGCCACACTCGCTCACATTCATGGCTTTCGAAAGAATATTGCTCGAGATATCAGCAACCAAAGGGGCTTTACCAACCTTTGGAAACTCGGCAAACTCAACACCGCCAATCGTCTCATTCGCACAAATATGCACATAGGCTGCATCTTGGGATAAGGTCCATGTGCTTTGATCGGGAATTGCCCGAAACCCTTGCGCTTGTGAACTCGCAGCGATGTGAGCTTCCCCGTATTTTTGCGCTTCCTTAACTGATTTCTCCGACCAAATCCCGGTCACCACAAAATCTGCCTTGGGTTTATTGGCTAAGGGCATCAGGTTCATCGGAATGGCTGCATTTTGACCAATTCCCCCACCTTGCAATAGCAAGATTTCGTAATCGCTTGGAATGGCCATGAGCTCGCGAAGATCGGCTAGGGTTTTTTCATAAACCGCCATAAACTCTTTGCTACGGTGACTAATTTCCATCACGCTTGTACCGAGGCCCTGCCAATTCAGCAGTTCATCGCGTGCTTGCTCCAAAACCTCTTCAGGTAAGGTTGCTGGGCCCGCTGCGAAGTTATAAATGCGGCGGTCAAAACTCATCATGAAGTCCGGTTAGTCGAAGTTTTGCTTAGGCATCGGGCGAAACATCAGATTCGCTATTGCTTTGCTCATCGCCTACGTCATCGCCATCCTCATCGGAATCACTCTCTGCGATACGCTGTAATCCAGATAAATGGGTTCCCTCATCGACGTTAATCAGAGTGACACCCTGAGTGGCGCGACCCATCTCCCGAATCTCAGATACCCGCGTACGAACGAGCACTCCACCAGTGGTAATCAACATAATTTGATCTTCTGGTGAAACTAAAGCTGCTGCAACGACCTTACCATTTCGCTCGCTGGTCTGAATTGCAATCATGCCCTTCGTGCCGCGCCCATGACGGGTGTACTCAGCAATCGGGGTACGCTTACCGTAACCATTCTCGGTCGCAGTCAGAACACTATTTGGCGCTGCTGCATCTTCAACTGCCGCCACAGCCCCCTCGGCAACTTCCGCAGGAGCAACAAGCATGGCAATCACTTCTTGACCGTCAGACAAATTCATGCCGCGGACACCGCGGGCGGTACGACCCATTGGTCGTACATCATTTTCATCAAAACGAACGGCTTTGCCTGCATCTGAGAACAACATCACATCATGCTTACCGTCTGTGATAGCCGCTCCAACCAAAAAGTCACCTTCATCCAGGTCAACCGCAATGATTCCGGCCTTACGAGGATTCGAAAAATCCGATAAACGGGTTTTCTTCACAGTGCCTCGGCGAGTTGCCATAAATACATAGTGATCTTCTTGATAGCCCTGAATCGGCAGGATCACCGTGATCTTTTCGCCCTCAACCAATGGGAACATGTTGACAATTGGCTTACCACGCGAGGTCCGACTTCCTTGCGGAACCTCCCATACTTTTAACCAATACATCCGGCCGCGGTCGGAGAAACACAAAATCGTATCGTGAGTATTGGCGACAAACAGAGTGTCGATCCAGTCCTCATCTTTGGTAGCCGCAGCTTGCTTACCCCTACCTCCCCGCTTTTGCGCCCGGTATTCACTTAGAGGTTGGCTCTTCATGTATCCAGCATGAGAGAGTGTCACCACCATATCGGTCGGGGTAATAAGATCTTCAGTAAACAGTTCTGTGGCGTTCATTTCAATATAAGAACGACGACCCGAGTCACTACCTTCTGAACCAAACTCTGCCTTCACTTCAAGCAACTCAGTCTCAATGACTTTTGTGACACGCTCAGGCTTTGCGAGCAAATCCAGTAGATCAGCGATTTGATCCATTACCTCTTTGTACTCGTTCACGATCTTGTCTTGTTCAAGACCAGTCAAGCGCTGCAGACGCATCTGCAGAATTTCTTGGGCTTGATCATCGGATAAGCGGTAGAGCCCGCTATCTTGCATGCCATATTCTGGCAAGAGCCCCTCGGGTCGGAAGGCATTACGACCACCAGGAGCCTCGCCCTCGGCACGAGCAAGCATCTCACGCACTAACGAAGAGTCCCAGGCCTGTGCCATTAACTCCTGTTTAGCAACTACTGGATTAGCGGCTGCCTTAATGATGGCAATGAATCGGTCGATATTGGCTAGGGCAACCGCTAGGCCCTCAAGCACATGGCCCCGTTCGCGCGCTTTACGTAACTCGAAAATGGTGCGCCGGGTAATTACCTCACGGCGGTGCGCCAAGAAATACTCAAGCATTTGCTTGAGGTTGAGGAGCCTTGGCTGATTGTCGACCAAAGCAACCATGTTCATACCGAAGTTATCTTGAAGCTGGGTACTCTTGTATAAATTATTGAGAACGACTTCAGGTACTTCACCGCGCTTGAGTTCAATCACAACCCGCATTCCTGACTTGTCGGACTCGTCACGTAAATCCGAGATGCCCTCAATTTTTTTCTCATTGACCAGCTCGGCAATGCGCTCAAGGAGGTTTTTCTTATTCACCTGATAGGGCAACTCATCCACAATAATGGCTTGGCGCTGGCCCTTGTCCATGTCTTCAAAATGCGTCTTGGCACGCATCACGACCCGGCCTCGTCCAGTGCGATACCCCTCGCGAACTCCTTGAACGCCATAAATGATTCCGGCGGTCGGGAAATCGGGTGCTGGAATAATTTCGATTAACTCATCGATGGTGCAATCAGGCTGATGCAAGACATGCAAACAGGCCCTAATCACTTCATCTAAATTGTGAGGAGGGATATTGGTGGCCATTCCCACCGCAATACCGGAGGAGCCATTAATTAGTAGGTTGGGAACTTTTGCAGGAAGAATGAGCGGTTCTTTTTCACTACCGTCGTAGTTGGGCCCAAAATCAACGGTTTCTTTATCCAGATCCGCTAATAGCTCATGGGCGATCTTGCGCAGACGAATCTCGGTATAACGCATCGCCGCGGCGTTGTCGCCATCGACCGATCCAAAGTTACCCTGACCATCGACTAACATGTAGCGCAACGAGAAATCCTGGGCCATGCGGACGATGGTGTCATAAACCGCCGTATCGCCATGGGGATGGTATTTACCGATCACATCACCCACGATACGGGCAGATTTCTTAAAAGCCCGGTTCCAATCGTTGTTTAATTCATACATGGCGTATAAAACCCGGCGATGTACGGGTTTTAACCCATCCCGCACGTCCGGCAAGGCTCGGCCGACGATCACGCTCATGGCGTAGTCCAGATAGGACCGCCGCATTTCGTCTTCTAGGGATATCGGGAGAGTTTCTTTAGCGGCTTGTTCCATCTCGAAATAATATCATTTCACAGACACATAACCTGTGCTAATATTCCGATAGTTAGTACCTATTTATGTTGTAGCGCTTTAGGCTTTTTTGGGCTTTTAGGCGATTCGGTTGCATTAATTTATTAAATGTTTTTTGAGGATAAAAAATGAACAAAACCCTAAAACTGATGCTTGCTGCAGTTATTACGATTTCTGCCGGTTCAGTCATGGCCCAGCCAAAAAGTGTTGATAACTGGGTTAACTCCACTGGTACGCCATGGAGAAACGGTGACGGCACTCTCTGCTGGCGTGATGCTAGTTGGACCCCAGCAACCGCTGCTCCAAATTGCGATGGCTGGCTCGCTCCCAAGCCTGCTGCTGCTGCAAAAGCTGCTCCAAGCAAAGTAACTCAGAAGAAAATTACCTTGCAAGCTGACACTTTGTTTGACTTTGACAAGTCCACCCTAAAGTCGGCTGGTGTTGCAACGTTGGGCAAACTTGCTCAAGACATCAAAAAGATGAAGCTTGAAGTTGTCATTATTGTTGGTTACACCGATAGCGTCGGTACCGATGCGTACAACATTGCCCTCGGTCAACGCCGTGCTAATGCGGTTAAAGCATTCTTGACCAATGATGGTGGCGTTGAAGCAACTCGCGTTTACACTGAGAGTAAAGGTAAGGCTGATCCAGTAGCCAGCAATGCTACCGCTGAAGGCCGCGCCAAGAACCGTCGTGCTGTGATCGAAGTAGTTGGCACACAAGCTGTAAAGTAATCTAGTCCCCTGGACTCCAAAAGCCCGGCTTGCCGGGCTTTTTTATTGCTTTTTTTGTATAGTCTTACTTATTCCATTAAAAGGTATTTTCAATGCGTAATGTTGATCAAGGTGAGATTGATAAATTTAGTGCCCTAGCGCATCGGTGGTGGGATCCGACCAGTGAATTCAAACCTCTGCATGCAATCAATCCTCTGCGACTTGGATGGATAGAATCGATCACTAATTTGGAAGGTAAACGAGTACTCGACGTAGGATGTGGCGGCGGCATTCTTGCGGAGTCACTCTCTAAGGCGGGAGCAACTGTTACTGGCATCGATTTATCGACCAAAGCACTCAAGGTTGCTGAATTGCACCAATTAGAGAGTGGTACTACCGTACGATATCGCTCAATTTCAGCGGAGGATTTAGCAAAAGAAGAGCCTCAGTCGTATGACGTCGTCACCTGCATGGAAATGCTAGAGCACGTCCCCGATCCAGCCTCCGTGGTTGGGGCCTGCGCAAACCTCTGTAAACCCGGGGGACACATCTTCTTCTCTACTCTCAATCGCAATCCAAAATCCTACCTCTTTGCCATTATTGGCGCGGAGTATATTTTGCAACTCCTACCCAAGGGTACCCATCAGTATGAGAAATTTATAAAGCCTTCTGAATTGGCTCAATTTACTCGAGCTGCCGGCTTAGAGGTATTGCAACTCAAGGGTATGACCTATAACCCCATCACACAAATTTATCGCTTAGGTAGCGATACGGATGTGAACTACATGATGGCAACCCGCAAGCCTCAATAATGGGCACGCCAGTATTTGAAGGGGTCTTCTTTGATCTGGATGGCACGCTCGCTGATACCGCACCAGATTTAGTTGCCGCAGCCAATCGTCTACTAATCGTCAATCAACGCGCGCCGATGGCCTATGAGATCCTTAGGCCCATGGCATCAGCGGGAGCTCGGGGACTAATTCAGAAAAGTTTTGGGATTGGTCCCGATCACCCTGAGTTTATTACCTTGCGTGATTGCTTCTTAAGCTTTTATGAGGAAGCACTTCTGGTCCACAGCAAACTTTACGAGGGTATGGAAGCGCTTTTGCAAGAACTTGATGAACAAAAGATTCCGTGGGGGATTGTCACCAATAAACAGCAGCGATTTACACAACCACTGACTGAGCAAATGGGTTTATTTAAAAGAGCACATTGCGCGGTCTCAGGCGATACCACGCCTCACTCTAAACCCCATCCAGAACCTATTTTGTACGCCGCCCGTCTGGCCAAAGTTGATCCCGGCCGAGCCATCTATATCGGGGATGATATTCGCGACATTGTTTCTGGCAAGGCTGCTGGGATGCAAACAGCAGCGGCCCTATACGGCTATTGCGGGTGCGAAGAGCCACCGCACGCCTGGGGCGCAGACTATATGATTCATCGTCCACAGGACTTGCGCCAAATTCTGTTTACAAAATAGCTGTGCAATTTATTCCCCAAAGACTTAAAATACTGGTCCTAGTGTGAAAATAATTCGGGGTCGACATGGTTTCGACGTGGATTACAAAGCATCAAGGGCATACCGAGGACCCGTTATCTCGTAAATCAATGGGAATGCAATAACTGCTAACGACGAACGTTACGCACTAGCCGCTTAAATGCGGCTGCCCCTGAACTGATTCTCTCTTGGGTCAGGTAGCGCAAGCTACATCAGGGTCATTTACAAGAGATAAGATCAACTCGTGTCACGAGAGTTGATACGAAAACTTAGTGAATCGCTAATGCAAAGCGTGTCGATTCGCGTTGCCTTGGTTAAATCAAATAATTAGACTAAGTATGTAGAACTTGTTGTAGCGTGTTTGCGGACGCGGGTTCGATTCCCGCCGACTCCACCAATTTAATGTTGGAACTGTTTAGAAACGGCTGTCAACTTAGCGTGTTTGCAGAACACTCTCCATTTGCATGGAGAGCTTTTCGTAATGGCTTAATGCTAATTTAGTTGGGATGATGTGTTTCTTGCGGGCATCGGCTTTGTCAATTGACAGTTTGATATAGCCCATCGCCTGCAAATTTTTGATCCGTCCATGAAGGGTTGCTTGAGAGCCAAGCTCATGGGCGGTTAATAAATCTCCAACCAAGATCGTTTGTTGGCGATCCCAGGCTAACATCACCCGATTTAATAACTGCTCCTCCGTGAAATCCAATTTCCTCCCAGGGTTGATGCGATCAAGGGTATCTAGGCAATTGAGAAAACGCAAATACGACAAAGAGCGATGTGACATGAACTTAATTCGCTAATCAAAAAGATAATATCAACACTATACTAAATGATCTCTAATCACAATAATCATTGTCAATTTTTCATGAGTCAAGCAAATTCTTCAAAAGAATCAGTCTTTTCTGCACAGACAATCATCGCTTGCGCTCTCGTGTATACCCTTCTTTTTTATGCCAATGATTGGCTTACTGCTTTTTTGGAGGCAGCACCTGGTGTCAACTGGATTTACCTTCCTGCAGGACTCAGACTATTTTTAGTTCTTATTTTTGGCCTGTCTGGAGCAGTTGGTATTGCCATTGCTTCTACCCTAATCACTTTTGGACGCGATCTGGGTGATGACATGATCAGCATTCTTGGAATCGGCCTCATTTCAGGTTTTGGCCCCTATCTCGCGCGCCTGATTGTGATTCGCAATCTCAAAATTAATCCGGATTTGAGGAACCTCAACATACAGATGATCGCTATTAGTGTCTTGGTCTTTGCTCTTTTGAGTACCGGGCTACATCAAGTGTGGTTTGTGCTGATGGGCATCCCGAGCGGCAGTCTCTCAAATGCGATCGCCATGCTAATTGGCGATATTTTGGGAGCACTGTTATTTATCTCAATCTGTAAGTTTGGGATCGATCTCTACAAAAAATTTGTTAAGCGAGAATCCCTGCTTTAAACGAACGTTCCATCTCCATCCGAATTTTGTAAGCATCGGTTGTTTTATCGATTGATACATCATCCCAGCAAAGACTTTGTCCTTTTTTCACTGGCCTGATGACTTTAATCTGATGTGCCAAGCCTAGAGGTAATCCACCCATGGCACTAGACTTATTAGCAGGTAATAACTTTCCCCATACGGTATAGCCACCCTCACCATCGAGGACATCACCTGGATTGAGATCACGTTTTGCAGTAGCAATCACATCGGCATTCCAACAGTACGGTACTCCAGTCGATTCCCTGCGAAGAGCAACGCTGGCTACAGACATACCCACCTCGAGTCCGATTAAATGCCAACGCTTGTAGAGCGTGAAATACCGTCCGCTTGGATCAGTATGGGCTTTGTACTCTTCAAAGCAGTTCTTAATGTAATCGGTTTCTGCCTCGACCGTGACCCAAACCCCCATGCGAATGTCGTATGGTATTTTTCGACCATCTTTTTCCAAGGAAGAGATTACTTCGACCATCCCCTTTTTTTCCAAATGCCCACCCTCAGAAATAGGTCGAGTCACCACAGGAATATCTTCGATGCTAGCCGGAGGATATAAAAGGCCGTTACTCGGCACTGCTAATCCGGTAGCATTGGCTACTGCCGTTGATTCAATAGCAGGTTTAGAGCCGTCCAAAAAACTATTGAACATTTTGGGGTTGAGACCACCCCGTTTTGCCTGCTCGGGAGTTAAACCGTAGTAATTCCAGACCGTCTCTGGAGTTGAGTCGGCATAATGCGGCAACCATTGATGTCCTCTTCCGGCTGCCACGACTGGGAACCCACAAGTGCGAGCCCAATCCACCAGATCACAAATCAAGGCCGGCTGATCGCCAAAAGCAAGGGAGTAAATAACGTTCGCATCTCTCGCTTTTTTGGCCAACAGGGGTCCACAAAAGGCATCTGCCTCCACAGTAACGTTTACAACATGCTTGCCCTCTGAAAATGCCCGCAAACAATGCTCGACTGCTGCGATGGGATTACCTGTACACTCCACAACAACATCGACTGCTGGATGTTGCACAATGACTTGCCAGTCATCGGTCACATAGCATGTATGCTCACGAAGCGCCAAATCAATTGACTGCGCTTCCAGTTGAGCCGGGGCCCATCCCACGGTGCGTAAATTTTGTTTAGCAACGGCGGGCATCAAATCTGCCACTGCTACCAACTGTACCCCAGGGGTTCTCGGAATCTGCGCTAGATACATCGAACCAAATTTACCGGCACCAATTAGTCCAATCCGAATAGGTTTTTGTTCAGTATCGCGCTGTAAAAGTTGTTGATAAAGACTCATGACATGCTCTTAGGGGGTGGTTAATCGATTCTGCTGATAGTCTGTGATCGCTTGCATAATCTCATCTTGGGTATTCATAACAAAAGGTCCATGCTGAACAATCGGCTCGTGGAGTGGTTTTGCCGCAAGCCAAATGGCTTTAGCACCCTGCGCGCCAGATTGCATTGTCACTTGATCGCCCTCACCCAAAACGAGCGCCGCCTGACGTGGGGCTCGTTCTAGCTGACTACCAACGGCTAAATCACCCTCATAGACATAGAGGAAGCTGTGATGCGAGACTGGTACTGGATGGCTAAACGCCTCGTGACTGGATAAGTGAATATCAAAAAATAATGGCTCTGTACTTAATCCATGAATAGGTCCTTGAATGACAGTGCCATCAGGCAAATGGTAATCTCCCGCAATCACTTTAACCAATCCGCCTTGGGGTAGATGCGTTCTTGGAATGGATGCATCTTGAATGTCCTGATATCCTGCAGGCTTCATTTTTTCGCGAGCGGGCAAATTAATCCAAAGCTGAAAACCGCGCATCGCACCACTTTCTTGCTGAGGCATTTCTGAATGAATAATTCCGCGACCTGCCGTCATCCATTGCACACCGCCACTTTTTAAGTGACCACGATTACCCAAATGATCCTCATGCAACATATGACCCTCGAGCATATAGGTCACAGTTTCGAAGCCGCGATGGGGATGGGGCGGAAATCCAGCAACATAATCATTCGGATCGTTGGATGAAAACTCATCAAGCATCAAAAATGGATCTAAGCGCTGCCGATCTTGCCCGCCCAAACTACGACGTAAGCGAACACCGGCCCCGTCAGAGGTTGCAACCCCAGGAATCACTTGGATAATCTGCCGATCCATGACTTAAGCCTTTGGAGCCTGATCTTCAGGATGAATATCTAAAGCAATCAAAAACCGAGACACCATGTTGTACGCCGCAATCACCGTTACCAACTCGACTAATGCAGTATTACCTAAGGCCTCTTGCAGTCGCTTCATTAATGCAGGATCAACCTGAATTGCTTGAGTCATTTGCAAGGTTAACTCGAGAGCATCTTGCTCTAATGGGCTAAAGGGGGTGGGGTCAAAGTCACTACCCCCCAAATATCGCATCGCATCAACTTGGGCTTGCGTGCCTCCCGCCTTAAGAAAGGGTGGCGCATGATGAAAGAACTCATACTCAGCCCCATTGAGAACGGCAACACCGCACATTCCGAGTTCGCGTAACTTAGGATCGAGTGACAGCTGCTGCCGCACATTGCCAATAAAATGATTCCAGCCACGCGCCACTGGCTCACTATGCAATAGCATTCGATCCAAATTAATGAGTTGGCCACCTCGCCGCTTACGAATCTCAGCAACTAGATCGGCGGGCTCTGCTAAATCAAGGGGTTGGTATGGAATTAAACGATCGTTTGTCATTGAATGAAGGGGTATGTTTCAGTGCTATTAGTGTACCTATAAACTTGATCGATAATAGTGCCATGAATCATGAGCGTTCGGGCTTAAGCACCCCTTCCATCCTCAATATTGCTGGCTATCAGTTTGTCCGCCTGGACGAGCTCGAGCAACGTAAAGAATCGCTGTATCAAGTTGCGTCAGAACTTCACCTTAAAGGGACCATTCTGCTATCAGAAGAGGGTATCAATCTATTTCTGGCTGGTCTCGAAACCAATATTCAGAGTTTTCTTGCCTTTTTACGAAATGATCCGCGACTAGCATCGTTTCAAACGAAAGACAGTTGGTCAGCAACGCAACCCTTTCGTAAACTTTTGATCAAGATCAAAAAAGAGATTATTCGGATGAATCATCCGACGATCGCCCCGGAAAAAGGTCGGGCTAAGTTTATTTCTCCGCAGAAATTAAAAGAATGGCTCGATCAGGGACAGGATGATCTAGGTCGCCCGGTAGTGATGATTGATACGCGCAATGGGTTTGAAGTGGAATACGGAACATTTAAGAATGCGTTGCATTTTAATATCAATAAATTCAGTCAATTTCCACAGGCGATTGAGGCGCACCTACCCGAACTGAGTGATAAGACCTTGGTCAGTTTTTGCACGGGTGGGATACGCTGTGAAAAATCAGGGCTGTATTTGCGAGAACGCGGTCTTGAACACAGCTATCAATTGGATGGTGGAATTTTGCAATACTTTGAAGATATTGGCGGGGATCACTTCGAGGGCGATTGCTTCGTCTTTGATGAGCGCGAAACCCTAGAGCCCAGCCTTGCTGCCAAACCCCAGGGTAGACTCAAGCCCAAGAAAAATTAGGCCTAATCAAACTTAGTCAGACTTACCAACTAAGTTGAAATGCTCAACGGCAGGTGCTTGGGTAAAAAATGGGCCAACAATGCTGCGCCATTCGGTAAACGCTGGGGATCCCCGAAAATCCACCATATGGTTCTCAAGGGTGTCCCAATAAATCATGAGTAGGTAGCGATTGGGCGATTCAATACTGTGATTAACCTTAAAGCCCCGAAAACCCTTTGCAGGAGCGATGGCGGTACGAACCCCCCGTAAAATTGCCTCATTGAATTCAGTTTGCTTACTTTCATCGATACGAATATCAACCACTTCTAGAATCATTTTGCTTCCTCAGAATCACGTTTAAACATCAATTATCATCGATTTATTAATTAATTCTCCGAATTTCTATGCATACCAAACCCATCATTGCCGTTTTAGGAGACTATGAACGCTGCTTACAACACTATGCAGATTGGTCGCAAATTCAAGCGCGTGCCGAATTGCGATTTTTTCATGAGCCCCTCGTTGGCGAATCACTCTATCGCACTGTTCACGATGCGCATGCTATTGCGTTAATCCGTGATCGCTCCCCATTTGATGCGTCACTCATCAAGCGCCTTCCAAACCTCAAGTTATTTGTTTTTACTGGGATCCGCAATGGCTTACTCGATCATGCTGCTTTACTAAACCAAGGGGTAACGGTTGCATGTACGCACGGTGGACCCTCCAAAGAAACTACCGCTGAATTAACCTGGGCTCTTATTCTTGCTGCTAGCAAACAGATAGTCAATCAATCCCAGATGATGGCTAGCGGGCAGTGGCGCAATACCCAGTCCGTATTACCCATGCTTCACGGTCAACGTCTTGGCATTATTGGACTAGGCGGCATCGGCAGCTTAGTCGCCAAAGTAGGTGCCGCATTTGGAATGGAATTAGTTTGCTGGAGCCCCAATATGACTCATGAACGCGCGAATGCTGCCGGGTGTGAGTTCTTGCCACTAGAAACGGTTCTGCAAACCTCAAAAATTGTGAGTTTGCATTTGGTAGCCGGCGAGCGCACCAAAGGACTTATGCATCAAGGTCGCTTAGCGATGATGCGCAATGACTCGCTGTTGGTCAACACCTCACGCTCGAGTCTCATTGTGACCGACGATTTAATCACAGCACTGAAGCGTGGTCGACCAGGACAGGCGGCCCTCGATGTCTTTGATCAAGAACCGCTGCCAAAAGATTCAGAACTCCATCGCATTCCAAATTTACTCATGACCCCCCATCTCGGCTTTGTGGCTGAGCCTATTTTTAAGACCTTTGCTACTGGACTTGTCGATACACTTGATGCTTGGCTTCATGGTAAGCCCGTGCCGATGCCCTACCCTGCCAATTCATAAGCTATGCGGCACAGCCCAGCTCGTTTATTTATTACGTTTACATTCATTGGTTTATCGGGCTTTGGTGGCGTTCTGCCGTGGGCTAGGAGAACCTTGGTTGAGCAAAAACAGTGGCTCAGCTCTCAAGAATTCAATGCGCTATTGGGAGTCTGTCAGTTAGTTCCTGGTCCTAATATTGTTAACCTTGCAGTGTGTGTGGGTGAGCGTTTTGGAGGCGTGCGAGGAGCATTCGCCGCTGTTGGGGGGTTAATGCTGGCTCCCATGACCGTTGTGATTTTATTAGCGTTACTCTACGACTACTACGGAGAGTTTGAGCGCGTACAGGGTATTTTGCGGGGTATCTCTTCCGTAGGCGTTGGCTTAATCGCCGCTACGGGATTTAAGATGCTTAAGGATGAATTCGGTTACCCACCGATGCTGATAGTAATTGCAATTAGTATCGTGATCGCCACCATCTATCAATTAGCGCTTGGCTGGGTCGTCGCTATCACCTTGCCACTTGCGCTACTGGTTGCTTGGAGAAAAGCGCGATGATGATTGGCCTCTTAGGACTGTTTATCAAACTGTCCTTGTTCTCATTAATTGCATTTGGCGGGGTCAATGCCCTCCTACCAACTCTATATGACATTTCGGTTAATCAAGAGGGCTGGATTGACCCGCAAACATTTATTCATTATTTTGCGATTGCGCAGGCAGCCCCTGGTCCCAACCTACTAACCGTCACCTTAATTGGCTGGAATGCCTTTGGCTTAGCGGGCGCGCTGTTAGCGACTCTAGCTGTTTGTTGGCCATCGTGTATTTTGATTTTTTATCTACAGCGGGTGATCGCCAAACTGCAGCATTTGCAGTGGAAGAAAACCATTGAGTACTCCGCAAGCGCCCTTGCAGTTGGCTTAGTGCTGGCATCTGCCTGGCAAATTGCCATTCGGATTAATGGCAATTGGGCAGCCTATGCATTAACCATCTTTAGCATTCTGTTTGTCTTACTCAGTAAACGCCACCCTCTTTATCTAATTGGCCTCGGTGCAATCCTGGGATTTTTTGGATTTATTTGAGCGCGTTGACACTCCAAATTCCTAGAAAGGTTAGTAATAAGGATCCGCAGACATGCATGAGAGCGAGGCCTAAAGCGATAAGTAACTGATCGCGCTGCATCAGTTGCACAACTTCAGCAGAAAAGCTTGAGAACGTGGTTAAACCACCCAGAAATCCGGTAATGACAAAGAGACGCCACTGGGGTGAAATCGTTGGTTGATCAATAAAATATGCCAGAGCAATACCAACCAAATAAGCGCCGAGAAGATTTGCAATCAATGTCCCCATTGGAATCACTGAAGAAAATGATTCGGCAAGAACATTGAATAAGGCGCGCAAAAGCGCACCAAGACCTGCTCCAAAAAAGATGGCGATGATTGATACAGAAGCGGTAGACATTACCGATTACTTCATCGCACTAATTGCATAGGCGTCTAGCCAAATACGTAACCCATGTGCGCAGCAACCAAGGCAAATAAAATTGCTAAGCTCGTGGCAGCTGCCAACATCACAACCAAGGTAATCATCTTCTTATTGATGACGTCTTTGCTTTCGTTTTGCCATTCGTTCATGGTGTACCCCTTTATCTAATCAATATAGATTACATTATCCATATTTTGGCGGTCTATCGGCCTCGGCCAGCTTTACGCATCATGCCCTTACCACCCCCGAACCCTTGCTGTGGCTTACCCCCCATGCTTTGAGGGCCCTTACCTACGGGTGGACGAGCTGGAGGCTTAGGAGCCTTCACAGCAGATTTGGCTAGGGGTTTCTTCTCATCGGTCACAATGGTCTCCTCTCGATATGATCTTAATATGATTTCTGACTATTCTATCCAAGCTATCGCAATTAATGCGATTCCATTGGTTTTTGCCATTACGATCCACGAGGCTGCTCATGGCTATGCAGCCAAACGCTTTGGTGATAACACGGCTTTTCTACTCGGTCGAGTCACGCTTAATCCCCTAAAACATATTGATCCAATTGGTACCGTTTTAATCCCAATTGCGCTCATTTTGGCAAACTCCCCTTTCTTAGTCGGCTACGCCAAACCCGTTCCAGTGCGCTTTGATCGTCTACGCAACCCTCGAATCGATATGATTTGGGTGGCGTTTGCCGGGCCCGGCTCTAATTTTTTTCAGGCGATCGCTTGGGCTATTGCCTGGATCGTGCTTCAAGGATCAGGTATCAATGAGCCGTTTTTGATCTCCATGGCCAAAGCAGGCGTCTTTTGGAATATTGGCCTCTTGGTCTTTAATTTATTTCCTCTCCCCCCATTGGACGGTGGACGTATTCTGGCAGGGTTGTTACCGTACCGCCAAGCTCTGCTATTCGGAAAATTAGAGCCCTGGGGCTTTTTTATTGTCTTGGGCCTCGTGTTTACCGGTGTTATTTCTCAATGGTGGATGGTGCCTTTAAGTGAGTTTTTTATCTCAATCGTTCGAGGATTAACCTATCCCGTAAGGATGCTATTTGGTACTTAGTGCACTTGCATGGCCTGCCACATTTGAATCACAAAATTAGAGTATTCTTGAATAAATCAATTCTGATTAGTCTCATGGAGGATTTATGAATATTCAATCACTTCGCATTTCCATTAAAGTTCTCATCCCAGCCCTTGCTCTTACCCTGGCTACTCCAGCGATGGCCCAATTTGCCAAGCCAGAGGATGCCATCAAATATCGCCAAAGTGCCTTTGCTCTGATGGGCACCCATATGGGCAGGCTTGCTGCTGTGGTTAAAGGTGAGGTTTCTTATAACAAAGAGGATGTAGCACGGAATGCCGCCATTATTAGCACGCTCTCAAGCTTACCTTGGCAAGCATTTGGTCCTGGCACCGAAGGTGGTAAGGCTGAACCAGCCATTTGGAAAGAAAGCGCCAAGTTCAAGACAGCATCGGATCGGATGCAAGCTGCCGTTGCAGAGCTCAATACTGCGGCCCAATCAGGCAACCCAGAGAACTTGAAAAAGGCTCTAGGGGCAACAAGTCAAACCTGCAAAGCCTGTCACGACGATTTCCGCAAGAAATAATTTTCCTACACAACTCGGCTTAGATAATCTGATCAAGCAATGAGAGAATATAAGCCGAGAATAATCAACAAAAATATTGCTAGTGCCAGCATGCGTTGGCGAGATGAATCAATTATCTCCCGCGACTTTGGAACAATACTGGTTAATTTATCGCCAGTCACCATAGGTCCGACTAGATTTTCTCGTTTAACAAAATAGTAGTATGAGATTGCAGCAATATGCAGCCCGACCAATACAAAGATCAGGTATTGATTGAAGCGATGAATACTGGTGAATAGTGCGACCGTACTATTTGATACGTATCTTGCGAACGGCCCCTGGAAAAAAATATCGTCATCTGTAAATAGACCTGTCAGAGCCTGAATTAAAACGACAATTAGCAAAGCGATGACGGATAAGGCACCAAGCGGATTATGGCCAAGACCGTCATCGACTTGACCCCGAAGGAAGGCAATCAGCTTTGATGGACTGGGAATGAAATTGGCAAAACGTGCATGCCACGAGCCCACAAAACCCCAAATCACTCGAAATAAGATCAGTGCAAGCGCAGTATATCCACAATAGGCATGCCACTGAATGGCATTGCCGCCGATTTTCACAAACACAATACCAAGTACAACGCAGATCGCCAAAGCCCAATGAAACAGGCGTGTAGGCAAATCCCAAACGCGAACCGGTGTGCTCACTTTATTTGATTTCAGGAAGTTCTTTTTGCAACAGCTTCAATCCAGAACGCAGCAAATCATCGTAACGCTGGCGCTCTGCTTTGATCGCATCGGCATCCCAGGAATAAAACCCTTGACCTGTTTTCATTCCGAGATTTCCAGAGTCGACTTTTTCTTTCAGGCATTGTGCAATTTCGCCCTTGTTATTGAGCGAGGGGTAGATGCTAGCCCCAGCTGCCGCATGGATCTCAACGCCGGCATGATCACGCTGCAAGACCGGACCTGCCGCCAAGTAACGGAACCCGAAACCAAAGCGTACTGCTTTATCAACATCTTCAGGAGTCACAATCCCTGCATCAATAAGATCAAAGGCTTCACGCGAAAGCGCATGTTGCAGCCGATTGGCCAAAAAGCCGGGCAAATCCTTTTTAACCGTTACCGGAACCATGCCACACGCGGTCATTAAACGACTCAAACTCTCTGCGACCAAACGCGAGGTTTTTTCACCATAGATCACCTCCACACAGGGAACTAAATGTGCGGGCATAAAAAAATGCAGGCCAATCATACGAGCAGGACTTTTTAAACCTTTGGCAATTTCACTAATGGGAAAACTAGAACTGTTACTTGCTAGAACAGTTTCAGGATTGACCACCTGCTCGAGTTGGGCAAATAAATCCTGTTTGACTTCGAGTTTTTCTGGAACGCACTCAATCACTAAGTCAATTTCTGACCAATCAAAATGGTTAAGCGAATCAACTACTGACAGGAGGTGCAGTCGTTGCGGATAACCAATTTCTTGTAATTTAGTCTCAAAATAATTGGGCAATATAGCGCGGCGTTCAGCGCTTGCTTCAAATACCTTGGTTGCGCACCCTCCGCGGGCGCAGACCAGAGCAACATCAGCCCCCATGGTTCCACCACCTACAATTAAAACTTTGGTCTCCGCTGGATTAAATAGCATCTCAATTTCCCTTTAGTAGTGGAACCACGCCGTGTGCGGAGGGAACCATAAAGTCAAAATCACATCCAATATCCGCTTGCGTAACCGTTGTTTGATAGAGATGACGATAGCCCGTTTTTGGAATATTCAAGCGCTTTGCTGGTGTTTCAAGAGCAGCAATTCGACGCGCAATTTCTGCATCATCTAGCTCTAGTTGCAATAGACGTTTTTCAACATCCAGCGTAATCATGTCCCCATCTTGAACGATGGCAAGCGGTCCGTTCTCAGCTGATTCTGGCGTGACGTGTAACACAATCGTGCCAAAGGCAGTGCCGCTCATGCGCGCATCCGAGATCCGAACCATATCCTTAACGCCTGCTTGAGCGAGTTTTTTGGGGATCGGCAAATAACCCGCTTCAGGCATGCCTGGCGCACCTTTGGGGCCGGCATTTTGTAAGACCAAGATGTCCTCTGCTGTAACGTCCAGATCTGGACTATCCACGCGTAAGGCTAAGTCCTCCAAAGACTTAAAGACTACGGCCCGACCACGGTGCTTTAGCAAATTGGGGCTAGCTGCTGAATGCTTAATCACCGCCCCGCGTGGCGCTAAATTACCTTTCAAAACAGCCAAGCCCCCCACAGGGTAGATTGGTTCACTCGCAATCCGGATTACTTTGCGGGCTTTGGTAACTTTTGCGGCGTCAATCTCCTCGCCCAATGTTCTACCAGATACCGTTAAGCAATCGAGGTACAAATGGGGTTTTAACTCTCGCAAGACCCCCATCAAACCACCATCTTCGTATAAGTGCTCCATATAGTGCGAACCACTAGGCTTTAAATCAACTAAGACTGGAATATTACGACCCAAGCGATCAAAGCGCTCCAAATCCAGTTTGATTCCAAAACGTGCTGCGATCGCTGTGAAATGAATCAACGCATTGGTTGAGCCACCGATCGCATGTAATACAACGAGCGCGTTCGTCAATGCTTCGGGACTTAAGATGGTGCGAGGCGAGAAGCGACCCTCGCTCGCCGTTTTTCCTAGCTCAACCGCTCTGCGCCCGGTGAGCTCCGATAAACGAAAGCGTTCGGCAGTAACGGCAGGAGCCGCTGCAGTACCAGGCAAACTCAAACCAGCGGTTTCAACCATGCAGGCAATGGTGCTGGCTGTTCCCATCACCATACAAGTACCAGTCGTTGGGGCTAATTTGCCATTGATCTCATCAATTTCAGCTTGATCAATCTCTCCAGCCCGGAACTTTCCCCAATAACGACGGCAATCGGTGCAAGCTCCTAAGCGATCGCCTTGATGCAAGGTGGTCAGCATGGGGCCCGTCGGAATTGACAATACTGGCACATCAAGACTGGCAGCAGCCATTAATTGAGCCGGTATGGTTTTATCGCAACCACCGACAAGCACCACAGCATCGACCGGCTGCGAGCGCATCATCTCTTCGGTATCAAGCGCCATCAAATTACGCAAATACATACTGGTTGGAAATGCAAACGACTCATGAATGGAGATGGTTGGGAACACCATCGGCATACCCCCTGCCTGCATCACGCCCCGCTTAATCGCCTCAATCATTTGTGGCACATTGCCATGGCAAGGATTGAAGTCACTATAGGTGTTCGTGATTCCAATAATCGGCCGGTCAAGAGCGCTATCACTAAATCCCATCGCCTTGATAAAGGCTTTACGCATAAATAGAGAAAATTCGGTATCGCCATACCGTGTGAGGCCCTTGCGAATTCCAGCTTGGGGTGAGGTTTTCGATGTATCTTTAGGATCGTTATTTGTGCTCAATGGTTAGCATCCAAAATGTTAAAAATATCGACTTACAATGTCACATTATTCCAATAAAAATAGAATCGAGACATGATTCCAGTCAATAGCGTATTACAAGTGGGATTTTTCCCTGAAATCATGCAAGATGAGGTCTTGCGCCGCCTAACGCCAGTCATGATGCCTGACCCCCAAGGGCCCATTCCACAAAAGGATGTTCAGGCGATTTTGACGAGGCCCAGCTACGCGATCACACCCAATCTTTTAGATCAATTACCTCAGGTCAAAATGATTGCCTGCTGTGGCGTTGGATATGACAATCTACCGCTCGATTATTTAAAGCAAAAGGGAATCATGGCATCGAACACTCCAGGGGTGCTCAACGATGCAGTATGCGAGCTCACAATCGGTATGTTGTTTGCCCTACTTCGTCAAATTCCTAGGGCGCATGAATTTGTTAGCAAAAAACATTGGGTCAATGGAGCATTTCCGTTTACAACTTCCTTGGCAGGCAAAACAATCGGGATTGTAGGCATGGGAAGAATTGGTCAAGAGCTGGCAACTCGCCTTGTGCCTTTTAAGGTAAAGATTGCCTACCATGGTCCGCATGACAAGCACCTGTCTTATCCCTACATTTCCTCATTAATTGAGCTAGCAAGCATGAGCGATGTCTTGATTCTATGTTGCCCCGGCGGCAAAGAAACTGAACGCATGATTCATCGGGAGGTACTTGAGGCTTTAGGTTCCTCGTCCTACTTGATCAATGTTGCTCGCGGAAGTGTCGTCAATGAATCAGATCTGCTATTCGCCTTGCAAAACCAAATCATTGCTGGAGCCGCCTTGGATGTCTTTGAAAATGAGCCAAATCCTGATCAGCATTTTTTGGGGCTTCCCAATGTTTTACTCACACCGCATATTGGCAGCGCCACCCAAGAGACGCGTCAAGCAATGACAAACCTTGCGATTGATAATCTCGATGCTTTTTTTAATCAGCGCCCTCTTCCAACCCCTATTGACATGTAATTGGAGATTGTGATGCCCGTTCATTCCTCAAGTTTTTCTGCCGTTCTATCCCCGGTTCTAACCCCATTTAATGGGGATGGTAGCCCGAATTCTAAAAAACTCCTGCGGCAATGCCAATGGCTGCAAAGTCATGGAGTGGGTCAAGCGGTGTTTGGAACAAACTCCGAGGCAAATTCCATGTCGGCACGCCAAAAGATGACGGTGTTGGAGGAATTGATTGATGGCGGACTCAATCCAAATAATGTGATGCCAGGTACTGGCGCCTGCTCGGTTGATGATGCAGTAGTCATGACACGAGCCGCAGTAAATACTGGTTGCGCAGGCGTTTTAATGCTGCCACCGTTTTACTATAAAGATGTTTCCGATGATGGTTTATTTGCGTTTTACGCAGACGTCATCGAAAAAGTGGCTGATGCGAATTTAAAGATTTATGTCTATAACATTCCCCCGGTCACTAAAATTGGTCTGAGTCTTTCTCTGTTGGAGCGCTTAGTGAAGGCTTATCCCAACACCGTCATTGGGATGAAAGATAGTTCGGGGGATTGGCCTTATACCGAATCTGTGATTAAAGCGTTGGCGGGTTCAGGATTTCGGGTCTATGCAGGTAGTGAGGTATTTTTACTGCGCACCCTAAAAGCTGGGGGTGTGGGTTGTATCTCAGCCACTGCCAATGTCAATCCAAAGGCGATTGCCCAGCTTGCGGCGCGCTGGCAAGAGCCGGGGGCAGACACCTTACAAGAGTCTCTATCGGCAGTACGGGCCATTTTTGCCCAGTTCCCGATGATTCCTGGGATGAAGGCAGCAGTCGCGCACTATAGTACTGATCCTGATTGGCTCCGGGTGAGACCTCCTATGCTACCCCTCGATGCAGAGCAGCAAAACAGACTGGTTCACGAACTGCAAAAAATTAACTTCCAGATGGAAGGCCTTTGAGACCACTAAATTGGTATAGACTTACGGCTTGCAGTAACGATCAATAATGATTACAGGAGATATCTACATGAAACTACTTAAACTGTTGCCATTGTGCTTTGCACTGCTTTGGGGCAGCGTTCAAGCGCAAAATCTTTCGGTAGCGACTGGCGGCACTGGCGGCGTTTACTACCCTATGGGCGGCGGCTTAGCAGCTGTTCTATCTAAAAAAGTGCCCGGTATGTCTGCGACTGCCGAGGTGACTGGCGGCTCTGTAGACAATCTTAATCTGATTGGTACCGGCAAACCTTATATTGGCTTCTCAATGGCCGATGCCGCTAAAGATGCGCAAACCGGTCAAGGCAAGTTCTCTGGCAAAAAGGTTGACCTCAATACCTTATTGGTTCTATATCCCAATCGCATGCACATTGTGACCACCGAGGCTTCGGGTATCAAAACGATGCAAGATTTAAAAGGGAAACGGGTCAGCACTGGAAGTCCTGGTAGCGCCACTGAAGTAATGGCTTTTCGTGTGATTGAGGCTGCTGGTCTTGATAAAGATAAAGACATGAAACGTGAGCGTCTTGGAGTTGCAGAGTCCGTTAATGCAGTGAAGGACCGCAAGATTGATGCGTTCTTCTGGGTGGGTGGCTTACCAACCGCCGCAGTGACTGATCTAGCGAATACCCCCGGCACCAAGATCGTAATGATCGATCACTCTAAAGAGGTGGATGCCATGAATAAAAAATATGGCAACCTCTACTTTAAAGATGTGATTCCAAAGACCACCTACAAGGGCATGGATAAAGATAATAATGTGATCTCGGTTGCCAATATCTTGGTCACTAGCTCAAAGATGTCTGAAAAAGAAGCCTATGACATCGTGAAAGCCGTGTTTGATAACAAGATCGACTTGGTTCGTTCACACTTTGAGTACATCAATGTGACCCCTGAAGGTCAAAAAGCTGCGTCGACACCAGTTCCATTTCATCCTGGTGCTTTGAAGTACTTCAAAGAGAAAAACATTAAAGTAAATTAATTCGTTTTTTCGTTTCACTTGAATGGCCGCTGATGCGGCCATTTTCTAATAGAGACTAACACCATGAGCCAAAGTGCAATCGATAGCGCAACCCAAGAAAAATTAGACGCGCTCATCAAACAAGAAGAGGGTGACTCCAATCATTACAAAGGGATCTTTGCAATCTTTTTGACCCTGGTCGCCGTGGGTATGTCTCTATTTCACCTATATGCCGCCTACTCTATTGTTCCAACCCAAGTTTTGCGTACTGTTCATGTTAGTTTTGTTCTATTTCTAGTTTTCTTAAGCTTCCCCCTCGTGGCGCGTTATAAAAATCGCTTAATGTGGTGGGACATTATTTGTGCGCTTGCGTCGATTGCGATTGCGTATTACGCAATTTCTGGCGGGGATGATTTTGGTGATCGCAACACCGCACCCAACCCAACCGATATCGTTTTTGGATCAGCACTCATCTTATTGATTTTGGAGGCCGTTCGCCGAACCAACGGAATGATATTGCTTACCGTCACTATTCTGTTTTTACTCTACGCATTATTTGGTGACTCATTACCGGCCCCATGGACTCATAAGGGCTATTCGGTTGATCGTTTGGTTGGGTTTATGTATATGACCCTTGAGGGTATCTATGGCACTGCCGTTGATGTATCAGCGACACTCATTATTCTGTTTACGATCTTTGGGGCATTCCTGCAATTTACCGGTGCCGGTAAGTTCTTTATTGACTTCTCGTTTGCCGCCATGGGTGGCAAATCATCTGGGGTCGGACGCACCATTGTTCTCTCTTCATTCCTGCTTGGCGGTCCATCTGGCTCTGGTGTAGCCACCACCGTCACCGTTGGTTCTGTCGCGGCTCCCATGTTAAACAAAGTCGGTTACGAGAAAAATGCGGCTGGCGGCCTCTTAGCGGCTGGCGGCTTGGGAGCGATTATTTCCCCACCGGTATTAGGGGCAGCCGCCTTCTTAATCGCTGACTTTTTGAAAATATCGTACCTCGATGTCTTATTAATGTCGATCATTCCGACCATTTTGTTTTATCTCGGACTTTTCACCATGGTGGAAATCGATGTTCGTAAATACGGCATGAAAGCAATGCATTTTGAGGCAGTCGAAAGTGCATGGTCTCTGAGTAAAAAATACTGGTTTCATTTCTTTTCACTGATTTCGATTGTTTTATTCATGATGATGGGCTTCACCCCTGTCATGTCTGTGCTGTGGGCAACCATTATTTCTGCATTAACCAGTATGCTGCGTCGAGATACAGCCATCATTTCGTATGATTGGTTTGCGGGTAAACAACCCATCTTCAAAGGACTCTATGAATCCAATTTAACCAAGGCGCTCGCATCTGGCTCAACTGGTGTTTTAGCCATTGCGGCAACCTGTGCCGGTGCTGGTCTAATTGTCGGCACCGTGGTATTGACGGGTTTAGGCTTAAAGTTCAGCTCAATTGTGATTCAGTATGCGGGTGGGTCTTTATTACTCACCGCTATTTTTACTGCTTTCATTGTTTGGATTGTGGGTCTTGCTGTACCAGTTACTGCCTCCTACATTATTTGTGCTGTGATTGCGGCACCCGCACTCATTAACTTAGGCGTACCCGCATTTGCAGCGCATATGTTTATCTTTTACTACGCAGTGTTATCGGAGGTTTCGCCACCGACTGCCCTATCGCCATTTGCGGCGGCAGCAATTTGTAAGGGCAATCCATATAAAACAACCTTGCAAAGCTGGAAATACGTAGCGCCTGCGATTTTGGTACCGTTTATGTTCGTGCTCGATAAATCAGGGGTGAGCCTCTTGCTCA
Source organism: Polynucleobacter sp. (assembly GCA_040400365.1). Classification (GTDB taxonomy): domain Bacteria; phylum Pseudomonadota; class Gammaproteobacteria; order Burkholderiales; family Burkholderiaceae; genus Polynucleobacter. Next base: position 58,633 of record JBBAQJ010000003.1, read on the forward strand.
TGGGCTCTACTACTGCTTTGGCCCAAGCGAATTGGATGGAGATTATTTGGTCTACGCTAACCGCTATCGTCGGAATTGTGGCGCTGGCGGGTGGTCTGCAAGGTTGGTTTATTGAGAAGACCAATCTCCTAGAGCGAAGCTTGATGATTGTTTCTGGTGTTGCGCTGGCCTATACCTCACCAACCGCTGATATGATTGGCTTTACTGGATTTGGCTTAGTACTCATTCTCCAGTTCTTCAAGTACTTTAAGGCTAAGCCCAGCGCCTAGACGAGTTATCAATTAAAAAGCCGCTTTCATCAAGCGGCTTTTTATATGATTCATTTCGTACTATTTTTTGATCGTCGTCCAAGCGGATTTGCCGGCGTATTTTTTGACCGCTACCTCATCAAACTCAAATCCTAAACCTGGTGTTTTGTGCAAGATAAGATCACCGTTCTTAAATGCCAACTGCTTATTAATGAGACGTCTAAAGTTTAAGACTTGGTTATCTGGGAAAAACTCTACAAAGCGGGCATTGGGTGTTGCTGCAACTAATGGGGCATGCAGATCATGGAACCAATGCGGGCAAACCGTAATCCCTTTGGAATCTGCATACGCAGCAATTCGTCTAAATTCGCTAATGCCACCGCATACTGCCGCATCCGCCTGCAGGATAGTTGCGCCACCAGCATCAACCAGCTCTCGAAAGCGCCAACGACCCACTTCGATTTCGCCAGTGGCGATCGTAATTGTTGTATTTTTTGCTAAGCGGGCATGCAAATCGATCGCATCAGGAGAAAACGGCTCCTCTAACCAATAGGGATTGTATTTCTCAAAGCGGCGCGCATACTCCATGGCGGTTGGCAAATCGCGCCAAGCATTATTCGCATCGAGCGTTAAAAGGACATCATCGCCGACTGCACTGCGAGCTGCCTTGACTCGGGCCTCTTCTTCACGAGGTGACAGGCGACCAACCTTCATCTTCACCGCCTTAAAGCCGAGCTTCACAAACGCTTCCATCTCCTTGCCTAATTTGGCTGGAGTTTTACCTTCTAAGTAATAACCACCGCTGGCATAGGCAGGAACACGATCATCTACCACGCATCCCAAGTATTGATGGAGGGGTAAACCAACTGAGCGGGCGTTGAGATCCCAAATTGCGGTATCCAGAATCGAGATGCCACGCATGACAGCACCTGAACGGCCCTGCAAAATCGATTCCGCATACATCTCAGACCACAGACCTTCACTGCGATGGCTATTCTGCCCAATCAATTTAGGAGCTAATAATTGCTCAACGGCCACTTTGGCGATGCTGCCTGCGGCAGACCCCACGTAACAGAAACCAACCCCCTCATGACCATCTTTACTACGAACTTTAACGATGCAGTAATGGCGCTCGCTTACGGTCCTTGTTGCAAACGATGTCACAACATCTAAGGGAACCGGCACGCTAGCCACTTGAACGGATTCAATAATCGGCATTTTTTCCTCTTTTTGGTTAACCAATCAAAGAAAATGATTGTATCGATTATTTGCCAATGGATTCTGCGAGGCAGCGTTTCATAAAACTTTCTTTGGCAACGTCGATCAACTTACGATCTCGTGCAGTTCGCTCGCAATCCATGCGAGCTTGCTTGACGCAATCGTCGTAACTCATGGGCTTGGATCCTGGGCGAGCGGTACTTTGTGGAGCTAATTGTTCAGAGCAACTTTTGGCCCATGCCTGCGAGAAAGGTGTGCTCAATATATAGACGGCGGTCAGCAGACGAATAATCACAGCTTGCATTGATTACCGCTCCCTTTAGGTGAATGCCTGATCATACCCAGTTTTTAGATACAAAAATGTTGCACTACGGCATAAATACCTCGATTACCTCTCTTGATATTGGATAATCGAGGTGTGCAACAAACCCATACCTCTCGATTCAGTGTTCGATCTTTGACTCTTTTAGGCAAAGTATGCCTTGGAATCAGTCTCATACTTTGCAGTCAGCTAGTGCTGTCTCAATCTAACCAAACCACTAAATCAAATCCAGCAAATAAAAAAGTGGTTGCTCCCCAAAAAGGGATTCAGGTCAATCAACGAGCGCAAAGTAAAGCAGTTAGTGGTGGCTCCGGCTTGCAGAGCAAATCAGCTGCAGAGCAAAACCAACAGCTAACCGATCCCGGCACCGAGGAGTACAGTCAATTCGATGCACTGCCTGATTTTCAGGTGCAACGTGGTTGTCTGACCCGAGGCTTTCGAGAAAGCAACCTTCCGAGTCGGATTGGAATCAACGATCCTGAGTTTTTGGAGTATTTCAAGAATCAAACTCTTCGGTTCTTCGACTCCGCAAGTGGTCCATGCATCCCTTATGTTGTTGCTTTCGGAAAAAGAGGTCGCTTTGAATCGCTCAGTATTATGAATGGACCAAGCCGAAATGAGAAATCTCAGATTTTGACTTTTACTGCCTCCGGGTTTGGGGGGTACTTAGTTCAAGAAGAAAACTTAGCGTCCCAGATGCAATTCTGGACAGAGCTATTTATTCCGTTACAAGAGGTTCTGTATGACCCCCAACGTTTAGGGGATAAGTTACCAGTTGAGCTTGCTTGGGAACTCAATTCAATCGTAAAGCAACTCTATCCGGATGACTCTGCCTCGTTAGAAAATAGCCCTAAGCAAGTGCGTGTCATCGTTGATTTTGGTACCCGGGATCGGTGGGCGCAAATCTGGGCAGTCGAGATTCTGAACCTTGCAACCAATCAAGTATTAGCTGATGCGTTTTGGTTAGATCGTGACGATATTCCGGGATCATTCTTTACTGCCAACGGCGACTCTATTGAGCGTAGCTTTTGGACCAATCCTCTTAGCTATCGACGGATCTCGCGAGGTGTTGGGCAAGTTCCGATTCGCGCACGAGCCAATCCTAATAATCCGCAAGCCCAAGGCAAGGACCGACGCTATCGAACCCATATGGGTATTGACTATGCAGCACCTACTGGCACGCCGGTATTTAGTGTGGCAAATGGGAAAGTCGCATTTCTGGGATACAGCGGAGCGTACGGCAAACTGATCATCATTGACCATCCGGGTAATTATCGAACCTATTACGCCCACTTGAGTAATTACAATAATGAACTAGTCGTCGGTAATGATATTCGGCGCGGGATGGAGATTGGCTATGTTGGCTCGACCGGTCGTTCCACCGGCCCGCATTTGCATTACGAATTACGAAAGAATGGCATCTATGTGGATCCCTATAACCCAAAAATTCAGCTCGATTTGTGGACCATGCGTCCAAGCGATAGTGGCTCGTTCACCAAACAGCTGTTAATGTTAGGTAGCATCCCCAAAGAATGAGAACGCATGTCTAAATCCTTACGACTCGAGTCCATTGCATGCGTGCGCGGAGGTCGCACTTTATTTGAAGATCTCCACCTTGAAATCAAACCAGGGTCTATTCTGCGCATCTCCGGGGATAATGGTTCAGGCAAATCAAGTCTCCTACGCATTCTTTGTGGCCTACTCTCACCCCATGCTGGTCAGGTATTTTGGGGATCGGATCCAATTACTGAGGACCGCGATCAATTTCACAGTGAGCTGATTTATCTTGGGCATATTCCCGCCTTAAAGCCAGACTTCAGTGCGCTCGAGAATCTGATGTCATTGGCATTGTTAGGCGGCCAATCGGTCTCCAATGAAGAGGCTATGCAGGCTCTTCACGAGGCAGGCTTAGATCGCCAAGCCCATCGTTTTATTCGCACCTTATCGCAAGGCCAAAAACAACGTATCGCGCTCAGTCGCTTACGCCTTCCTCAAGCAAAAACAATTTGGGTTTTGGATGAACCATTCAATGCCTTGGATCGAGAGTCAAACCTTGCGCTACAAAGCGTGTTAATCAACCATGTCAATCATGGAGGGATCGTGGCACTTAGTAGCCATCAAGAGTTGCAGATCGATGGCGACCCTTGTGTGACTCGATTAGAACTATGAGTCAAAGCGCTTCCGGATTTGCAATCTTCCAAGGCGTGATCACTCGCGACCTGCGACTCGCTTTAAGACGTAAAAGCGATAGCCTTGCGGTCCTTATCTTCTTTGCCGTAGTCGCTAGTCTTTTTCCGTTAGGTATTGGACCAGAGCAAAACCTATTGATGCAAATTGCGCCGGGCATGCTTTGGATTGCCGCCTTGCTAGCGGCGATGTTATCGCTTCATAAAATATTTTCAGAGGACTTTATCGATGGGTCTTTGGATCAAATTGCCCTAACCGCTCTTCCCTTACCACTCGTGGTGCTTGCTAAAACGATTGCGCATTGGATAAGTAGCGGTCTATTACTTGCCCTTATCTCACCAATCCTTGCCTTGCAATTTAATTTACCGATGGATACGGTGGGCATCCTATTTCTTTCGCTACTACTTGGAACTCCACTCCTTAGCCTGATTGGCTCGATCGGCGCCGGATTAACACTAGCAAGTCGGGGTGGCGGGACCCTATTGGCTCTGATCATTTTGCCGTTAGTGACTCCTGTCCTCATTTTTGGAGCCGGGGCGGTCGAGTCTTACCAGAGCGGTCTTGGGATTGAGGCCCACTTTTCTTTACTTGGCGCCATGCTCGTCATCGCATTATTTTTAGCCCCCTTTGCCAGCGCTGCTAGCATTCGGATTGCCTTGGAATAAAAGACGATCAAACGTAATCGACTTACAATACTTTTCAGTCAATTAATCAGTTAGGTTTTACTACTTTGTCTTTGCTCAATCTAAATTGGTTTAAGTATGCTGCCCCACAACGTTTTTATGGGCTTGCTGGATCGCTAATCCCCTGGTTTGTGGTAAGTGGCGTGATCCTAACCATCATTGGTTTAGTGATCGGTTTAGGTATTGCGCCCACCGATCATCAACAGGGTGACTCATATCGCATCATTTTTATCCACGTCCCTGCCGCCTGGATGTCGATGCTAATTTACCTGGTCATGGCATTTTGGGCAGCGATTGGACTAATTTTTAATGCTCGCTTAGCAAGCATGTTGGCACTTTCTCTTGCTCCCACTGGAGCCATCATGACCTTTATTGCCCTTTGGACTGGTGCAGTTTGGGGTAAGCCAACCTGGGGTACCTGGTGGGTCTGGGATGCTCGCCTGACATCTGAACTTGTTCTTCTATTTTTGTACTTTGGCTTTCTTTCACTCCACGCATCCATCGAAGATGTTCGAAAAGCGGACCGAAGCGCAGCATTATTAGCGATTGTTGGGGTCATTAATGTCCCCATCATTTATTTCTCGGTTAAATGGTGGAATACCCTCCATCAAGGAGCCTCAGTAAGTCTGGCCAAAGCACCAACCATGGCCACTCAGATGCTCGCGGGCATGCTGATCATGGTTTTTGCTTTTTGGATGTATTCGATTGCGGTAGCCCTCTATCGGTGCCGTAACCTCATTCTGGACCGCGAGCGCCATGCCGACTGGGTCAAGGAGGTTCTGTAATGTTTTATTGGTCGAGCTTCTCGGACTTTCTTCAAATGGGTGGCTATGCCCTCTTCGTTTGGGGGTCTTACCTGGTCACAATTTTGGCGCTAGTCATCGAGATAGCCCTTCTACGAGGTCGGAATAAGGCTCTTCGAAAAACCCTAATTTCTGAAATGCGCGAGTCCCAAAGAAATTAGGCAAAATAGAGGGTTATGAAACCCCGTACAAAACGCGGTCTTGCGATCGCTGGTGGTCTGGCCTCATTAGGTGTTGCAGCCTATTTGGTATTACAGTCCTTTCAAAGTAATTTGGTGTTCTTTTTTAGCCCATCCCAGGTCTATGCCAATGAAGCACCGAAGAACAAATTATTTCGGATTGGCGGCTTGGTTAAGG
>JBBAQJ010000003.1:64460-70944 GCA_040400365.1 Polynucleobacter sp.
GGTCAAGGAAGGTAGTGTTACTCGCGACTCCGGCGGTCTGAAAGTGAGCTTTATTGTGACCGATACCGCTCACGATGTCCCCGTTCAATACGAAGGTCTTTTGCCCGATTTATTTAAGGAAGGCAAAGGAGTGGTTGCTCAAGGTCAGCTCAATCAAAACGGAGTTTTTCAAGCGAAGCAAGTTCTGGCCAAGCACGATGAGAACTATATGCCACCAGAGGCCGCCGAAGCTCTTGAAAAAGCTAAATCAAAAGATCCTCAAGCCGCACCCACCCTTAAAGAGTATGGGGGTAAAAAATGATTGCTGAAATTGGCCAATTCGCACTAATCTTGGCGCTCGTGACTGCACTCACCCTTTCTGTGTTTCCAATGGTGGGCGCCCAGAGTAATCGCCCCCATCTGATGGCCATTGCTAGGCCTGCCTCTTGGGGCCTCTTTATTTGGGTCACACTTGCCTTCGTTTGCCTCACAGTGAACTTCGTTCAAAATGATTTCAGTGTCTTATATGTGGCACAAAACTCCAATTCCAATTTACCCCTGATTTATCGCATCTGTGCTGTGTGGGGCGGTCACGAAGGCTCTATCTTGTTATGGGCATTCATGTTGGCAGCCTGGACCTTGGCCGTGGCCGTTTTCTCCAAGCATCTCCCAGACAAAATGATCGCGCGCATTCTGGCTGTCTTGGGTATTTTGAGTGTGGGCGTTTTGCTCTTTACGATTTTGACGTCCAACCCCTTTGATCGGCTGTTTCCGCCAGCACCTGAAGGGCGTGATCTCAACCCTCTGTTACAAGACCCCGGGATGATTATTCATCCGCCGTTTTTATACATGGGTTATGTGGGCTCAGCCGTTGCCTTTGCATTCGCAATCGCGGCGCTTTTATCCGGTCGACTAGATGCCGCCTGGGCGCGTTGGTCGCGCCCTTGGGTTACGACCGCCTGGTGCTTCTTAACGATTGGTATTGCGCTTGGAAGCGCTTGGGCGTATTACGAACTCGGTTGGGGTGGCTGGTGGTTCTGGGACCCCGTTGAAAATGCTTCGTTTATGCCCTGGCTGGTCGGTACTGCATTAATGCACTCACTCGCAGTCACTGAAAAACGTGGTGGCTTCAAAATGTGGACTGCCCTACTGGCAATTTTGGCTTTCTCATTATCGCTTTTGGGAACCTTCTTGGTTCGTTCTGGCGTGATCACTTCGGTCCACGCCTTTGCCACCGATCCTGAGCGTGGTGTATTTATTCTGGGTTTTTTGGGTCTCATCGTTGGTGGATCATTATTACTCTTTGCATGGAGAGCTCCAAAAGCCAATATTGGGGGTAACTTTGAAACCGTCTCACGCGAGGGCATGCTACTCGTCAATAATGTTCTCTTATTAGTTTCCGCCGCTGCAGTATTGTTGGGCACCCTCTATCCGCTGATCTTGGATGCCTTAAATCTTGGGAAGATCTCGGTAGGTGAGCCTTACTTTGAGGCAGTATTCGTACCGCTTATGACACCTGCATTATTTTTGATGGGAGTGGGTCCAATTGCGCGCTGGCGCCAATCGCCTCCCATTGAACTTGCAACTAAATTGAAATGGGCGCTTGCGGCAAGCGCCATCTCTGCGATCATCGCCCCCCTGCTTCTGCGTTCCTGGACTCCCATGATTGGCTTTGGGCTCTTAATCGCTGCCTGGATTATTAGCTCCGGAGTCACTCAATTAATCGATCGCGCTCGGATTAATCCCACCAAGACGTGGTGGCAAAACCTCCGTATTCAACCGGCTGGTTACTACGGTATGCTTGTAGCGCATTTTGGGGTAGCGGTATTTATCATCGGCGTTACCGCAGTGCGTGGCTTTGAAACCGAACAAGACGTGCGGATGCAAATTGGTAGCGTATCGCAGTCGGGCGGCTACGACTTCACGATGGTCAGCTTAAAAACCATCAACGGCCCCAACTATGCTGCAATTCAGGGGCAATTTGATGTCAGCAAAAACGGTAAGTCCGTGACCACACTCTTTCCTGAAAAGCGCATCTACACCGCAAGCCAAATGCCCATGACGGAAGCTGCGATCGATTCTGGTCTAACACGCGATTTGTATGTATCGTTAGGCGAGCCAATTAATGACCGCGAATGGAGTGTTCGTATCTATCACAAACCCTTTATCGATTGGATCTGGGGCGGGTGTTTCTTAATGGCGCTGGGTGGTTTCCTAGCGATTACCGATCGTCGCTATCGCAAGAAAGAGGCGTGAGATGCGGCGTTATCTGCTTCCCTTCGTCATCTTTTTAGCACTACTCATCTTTTTAGGAATCGGCTTACAACTGAAGCCGCGTGAGGTACCTTCACCATTTATTGGTAAGGCCGCTCCGATGTTTAATCTACCCGTGCTTGGTAAAGAGCAAACGAGTTTTTCTCCTGATCAGATGAAGGGACAGGTGTGGGTTTTGAATGTCTGGGCTTCTTGGTGTGCAGCGTGTCGGGATGAGCACCCTCTATTAGTTGATTTTGCAAAAACCCAAAAAACACCACTTATTGGACTTGACTACAAGGATAAGCCCGAGGCGGCGCAAGCGTGGCTCAAGCAATTCGGCGACCCGTATCAACTCTCGGTGTCCGACATTAAAGGTCAGGTTGGAATTGATTATGGAGTCTATGGAGTTCCCGAAACCTTTGTGATTGATCGCTCTGGCGTGATTCGCTTAAAACACATCGGGCCACTCACCAAAGATGCAATTGAGAAAAAAATCATCCCTTTGATTGCCAGCCTCCAATCATGAAACGCTTCTCTATTACTTTGACTGGACTCTTATTTAGCCTTGCTATTTCCAGCATGGGTTTTGCGCAAAGTAATACGGCTCCTTTAGTCTCTGAAAACCCAGCGCTTGAGAAGAAAGTTTTAGAGGTTTCTAATGAATTACGCTGTCTAGTCTGTCAAAATCAAACCATTGCGGACTCTAATGCTGATCTCGCAGTGGATCTAAAAAACCAGGTTCGCCAACAGCTCAGTGAGGGGCGCTCAAAACAAGAGATATTGAAATACATGACCGAACGCTATGGGGACTTTGTGTTGTATAACCCACCCTTTAATGCTGCCACCTTGATGCTCTGGGTTGGTCCATTCTTACTAATGCTACTGGGTCTCATCTTATTGGTTCGGCAAATTAAACAACGCAAACAAGAACTGTCCAAAGAAACATTTTCAGCTCAAGAAATCGAGCGTGCTAGACAACTGCTAGACCGCAAACTAGGAAACCAGTAATGACTCTTTTCATCCTGATTGCTGTGTTGATGACCGTAGTTGCGGTGTTACTCATCATTATTCCGTTTCGCAAAAGCAAGCTTAATCCAGAAAAAATTAGCCTTGAGCAGGATGAAAATATTGCCATTCTTCAAAATCAATTACGTCAATTTGAGCGTGATCACCAAGAAAGCCGCATTAGCTACGAGCAGTTACAAGAGGCGAAACTAGATATTGAAAAACGTTTACTCCAAGAAGAGCGTGCAATCGCTGCCGATCAACTTGTTTTAGACGGTGAGTTGCATCAACGTAAGAAAAAATGGTCGACCATTTTCATTGCCACCACATTGCCAATTGGGGCAATTGTTTTATATCTCTTAGTCGGGTCACCATTGGCCCTGTACTTGCCAGAGGCTAATCAAGGCCAACCGCAGCTGACCCAACAAGATATTGAGGGAATGGTCGAGCGTTTAGCGCAACGGCTTGAAAAAGATCCTAACAATGCCGAAGGCTGGCAAATGCTAGGTCGCTCGTATGCAGCATTAAACCGGATGACCGAAGCCCGAGCAGCCTATAAAAAGGCGTTGGAACTCAATCCCAATAATGCACAACTATTAGTGGACTATGCCGATCTCTTAGCGTTTGAGAATAAGAGCATTAAAGGTGAGCCGATGCGCCTGGTACAAAAAGCGCTGCAGATCGACCCCAATAATCTCAAAGCACTTGCCTTGGGAGGCACCGCTTATTTTGAAATGGGCGACTATAAAAAAGCGGAAGAATATTGGGCAAAGGCAAAAGGCCTAGTCCCTGCTGACAGCGAGTTTGCACGAGGCATGGATGAAAACATCGCTGCAGCCCGCGCTGAGGCGAGCCAATCCAAAAAGTAAGTCTTAACCAAGCACCAAAACAGGTAACTTGGTATGCACGATCACTGCATGAGTCTCGCTGCCAAGCATGATGCCTTTAAGTCCGGTATTTTTGTGGGACGCCATCACAATCACATCGCCCTTTGATTTCTTAGCGGCTTCGATAATTCCTTCGTATAAATTGACATGAAAAATATGGCGAGTATCAACATTAAGCCCCTTACCTAGCTTATTAGCTGATTGTGTTAGGATTTTCTTTGCATAAGCTTCACAGGTTTTTTTATGCTCGGTATCGGTAAAAACAACACCCATGGTGCTATCGGCATAAGCAATCGGAGGCAATGGATCCGATACATATACAAGGGTAACTTTAGCAGCATCCGCCTTTGCTAACTCAGCCACTTTCTTTAAGGATTTCATACTGACATCGCTGCCATCAACGGGTACGATTAGATTCTGAAACATAGAGGCCTCCAACGAATGAATTGAACGATTTATACTGACACTACTATGTTAAGTCTGATTGATGTTCTGTGCGGCTGGTTCTGACCAAAATGCTCAAGTATTTAATCCCCTACTTTGCCTTCCTGCTTTGTCTCTTAGTGATTGATTTAATTTGGTTATTAGGAATTGCCAAGAGTCTATACCGTAATGAAATGGGCTCCCTCATGTCCCCTAATCCAAATCTAATGGCCGCTTTAGGTTTTTATCTTTTGTACGGGCTTGGGGCGCTGATCTTTGTCATTTATCCTGCCTTACAAAAACAGGTGTGGCTTGATGCGCTCATTTATGGCGCACTTTTTGGATTCTTTTGCTATATGACCTATAACCTCACCAATCTTGCCGTGATTCGTGATTTTCCAAGTAAGCTCGCCCTGATTGATATCGCATGGGGTAGTATTCTGACAGCAACATGCTCGGTGTTGGCTTATGGGGTTACCAAGTGGTTAGGGAATTGGTTTAAAACCTAAAAGCCCACAATGGCTTTCTTTCAACCAGCCATCCTTGATTCGTTTAGCGGGTATTCACGTCAACAGTTTTCTTGCGATGTACTAGCGGGCATTACCGTTGGGGTTATCGCTTTACCCTTAGCAATGGCATTTGCGATTGCTAGTGGCTTAAAGCCTGAAGCCGGAATCTTTGCCGCCATTATTGGAGGATTGATTGTTGCCCTACTTGGCGGCACCAAAGTACAAATTGCAGGACCAGCTGGTGCGTTTATTGTGATCGTCTATGCCATTGTCGATCGCTATGGGGTTGCCAATCTATTACTAGCCACCTCTCTCTCGGGCATTTTTTTATTTCTAATGGGGCTTTTTCGCTTAGGAACGCTAGTTCGCTTTATTCCAATTGCCGTGATTGTTGGCTTTACGAATGGCATTGCGGTTCTTATCATCCTCTCGCAAATTAAAGATTTCTTTGGTTTACAAATTCCACAATTGCCATCGCAATTCGTTAGCATGGTGCAAACACTCATTGATCGGGCTTCCACCTGGAGCCCAGCGACGCTAGCTCTATCAGTATCAAGTCTGATCTTTCTGATTCTGTGGCGACTGTTTAATAAGCGCATCGGCAAGCTGGGGATGATTCCGGGAACCATTTGGGTTCTGGTACTCGCAACTCTGGTGACCACCATCTTTTCGTTACCAGTGGAGACGATTGGTACTCGGTTTGGAGGGATTCCATCTGGCCTTCCAAGCCCTCAATGGCAAGGAATTACCTGGGAGAGTGCTCAATTGGTGATTGCCCCAGCGATGACCCTGGCACTATTAGGTGCCATTGAATCCCTGCTTTGTGCACGAATTGCAGATGGCTTAACGCATGATCGTCATCGCCCCAATCAAGAGCTCATGGGCCAAGGGATCGCTAACTTCGTGATGCCCTTCTTTGGTGGTATGCCGGTCACTGGCACCATTGCCCGCACGGTCACCAATATTGAATCTGGGGCCAGAACCCCAATCTCGGCGATTGTTCATTCAGCAACTCTGCTACTCATCATCGTATTAGCAGCACCGTTGGCAAAAAATATTCCCTTGGCTTGCTTGGCTGCCATCCTCATTTTTATTGCCTGGAATATGGGGGATTGGAAAAAATTCATCGATGTCCAACAATTTCGTCTACCCTATCGCATCACCATGATCAGTGTTTTTTTACTCACAGTCACAGTGGATTTGACGGTTGCTGTACAAGTGGGATTAATCTTGGCATTTGTAACCTTTGTCTATCGGATTTCCAGTCTCTCACGCATTGAAAACGCGCCCATCGCTGACTTTCCATTCCTTGAGGGTCAAGAGGATAAGGTGGCAGCGTATCGCATCTATGGCGCTCTTTTTTTTGGGGCTATTCAGCTACTTGAGAAAATCGAGCAACGGCTACCCCAATGTGCGGTGGTATTG
>JBBAQJ010000004.1:0-66604 GCA_040400365.1 Polynucleobacter sp.
GACTCAAAATCCGGTGCCGCAAGGCGTGTCGGTTCGAGTCCGACCCGAGGCACCATCAAATTTGATAATCGCTTGATTCGCTCGACATGGCCTGTTCCACAATTTTGCGTGTCAGCGTGGGTGAGAACAGCTCAATAAAGGTAAAGATAAACGAGCGCAGATAAGCGCCTTGTTTAATGCCGATGTGTGTGACATTGGTACCAAAGATGTGCCCTACGGAGATGGATTTCAGTTGTCGATCGCGCTCGGGATCTAAGGCAACACCCGCCACAATCCCAACTCCCATGCCATTCTCGACATAGGTTTTGATCACATCCGCATCAATTGCTTCCAAAATAATGTCCGGGGTGAGATTACGTTGAGCAAATGCTGCATCAATTTTGCTGCGCCCAGAGAATGCTTTCGCATAGGTGATGAGTGGATATTTGGTTAAGAGTTCTAGAGTAATGGACTCATGATTGAGTAAGGGGTGGCCAGATGGCACCACGACTGCATGCTGCCATTGGTGACTCGGTAGGGCTAAGACCCCGGGGGTATTGGCAAGTCCCTCAGTGGCAATGGCTAGATCAGCACGATCCTCGAGTAGCATTTGGGCAATTTGACTGGGGTTGCCCTGCAATAAGCTAACGCGCACTTTCGGAAAGCGCTTCGTAAATTCACTCAAGACCTTAGGCAAAGCATAGCGGGCTTGGGTGTGGGTTGTAGCAATCACAAAACTACCTTGATCTTGATTGGCGTAATCATTACCAACCCGTTTTAAGGTCTCCGCTTCCTCTAATAAGCGTTCAATCGAGACTAAGATACGCTTGCCGGGTTCGGTTAACGAGCGAATTCGTTTACCATGACGTCGAAAGATTTCAACGCCTAACTCATCTTCAAGTTCAATGATGGCTTTGGAGACGCCCGGCTGGGAAGTAAAGAGTGCCTTCGCAGCCGCAGTCAGATTAAAGTTCTGACGGACCACTTCACGAACAAAACGCAGTTGATGCAGGTTCATTCGAACATATCCTTAGGCACGGGATACCCACTTCAGAGCCGCAATCGCTAAGATTAAATATAGCAATGGTGGAAAGATTGCTGTAAACAAGGCGGGCAGTGCACCAAGCAAGCCAACGCTCGAGAACAAGGTATTGAATAGTTGAAAACTCATACCTAGCATGATGCCACCAAAGACCTTGATGCCAACGCTACCAGCCCGAACTTTCATGAACGCAAAGGGCAGGGCAAGTGCGAGCATCACAAAGATGATGAAGGGATAAACCACTTTTTTCCAAAAGGCAATCGCATGCCGCTGTGTATCTTGTTTGTTCTCTTGGAGGTGCAAGATAAATTGGCCCAAACTCAGGATCGACATCTTCTCGGGGCTGATTAGTAGAACATTGAGGATCTGCGGGGTGACTTGCGATTCTAAGCTCAGCTTCGGAATACTCTTGGTCTGGGCGGTGTAGACCGCATCTAAGGGATCATTGCTGCGCTTCTCAATAAAGCGTGTTTCCGATACGTCATTGAGCTCCCAAACGCCTTTATTATCAAAGCGACCAGACGCAGCGCTACGAATCGAGAGAAGGCGATAGTTGGGATCAAACTCATACATTCGGATTTGCCGAATTTGATCATCTTGATCAATTGAGCCCACATTGACATACCGTACACCAGCCTTAACGGGCCCCGCTCCATCCTGATCGCGTAATTGATCTTTGAGCCAAACGCCCGACCGAAACTGTGAGCTAAAGGTTGAGCCCAACGCGTCCATTCGAATCCGCTCCGAGAGCCTTTCACTGTAGGGGCCCAAGCCCTCACTGATCGCTAGGGTCAATAGCACGATTGGTAAAGAAATTTTGGCAAGCGTGAAGAGGCTACGTTTGATATCCAATCCTGCTACCCGGAAGATGGTGAACTCCGACTGACTAGCCATCATGGCAAAGACGTAAATACTACCGATTAAGCCGGCGATCGGAATAATTTCAACCATACGGCTTGGCGCCTTGAGGAGTACATGGAGAAGCGCCAAAGGCAAGGTGTATTTGGAATTGACTGAGCCCAGTTCACTCAGAATGTCAAAAAATAGGAAGAGTGCCAGAAGGGCAAAGAGAATGAAGCCAAAACTCGCATAGATTTGCTTCGCAAAGTAGCGTTCATAAATTTTGGGGAAGAGCCAACTCATTTGCTTTGCCAGGCCCTTGGAAGTTGACGCTGCCACCACTTTAAGGATGGATTAATGCGATTGCGAATCAAAACAAAGGCTAAGCCGAATGCAAGCACATGAATCGGCCATAAGCCAACGAAGAAGTCGACACGCCCTTGCGCAACATAATTTTGGCTGAGATTTAATAGATTGCTGTACATCAAGTAAATCAGGACGGCATAAAACATGGCCGTGTAGTTACCTAAGCGGGGATTGACATAAGCTAAGGGAATGGCAATCAAGACCAAACCAAGGGCCATGATGGGTAAGCCGATACGCCAAAGCAGTTCACCAAAGTTAGCGCGCAGGATATTGGGATCGGTTTCTTGCATCAGCTCAATCACATTTTTTTCTCGATCGCGCGGCGGTGGCTTAGTGACCTCTTTACTTAAGATCTTGGTCTCGTATTCATCAAACTCTAAGATTCTGAAATTAGCTTGGGTCGGCTGGCCTTCATAACGACGGCCTTTTAAGAGAACCACGCTTTTGTCACCGTTGGGCGCATTCTCGATGTAACCAGTGGCAGCGACCGCAACGCTTAACTTTTGATTGCGCGTATCGGCCACAAAGATATTCTTGACCTCTCCTTTATCGACATCAATTTCTTCAATAAAAAAGACCCGCTCAGCTTTAGCCGATTCTTTAAATTGACCCGCAGCAACCATGGATACATCATCGCGCTGTTGAAAGCGTTGACTAATGACACTCGATTCGCGATTTGCCCATGGCCAAACAAAAGCGGCCAATAAAGCAATGATGATGATGAGTGGAATCGCAAATCGCAGGATCGGGCCGATTAAATTTGTAATGCTCAGTCCGCTAGCAAACCACACGATCATTTCGGAGTCTTTGTACCAACGGACCAAAACAATTAAAACGGCAATAAATAGTGAAACGGTTAATAGAACCGCAAAATAACCGAGGGTGGCTAGAGCGATTAGTACCAAGGCATCCTCAGGATTAACCGAACCACTAGCTGCGAATCCCAAAATCCGGATCACGAGGGTGGTAATCATGATGGTGACCAAGACCAAAAACACAGCACCTGTGGTCATGCTGAGTTCGCGGCGGAGGGCTTGTTCAAAAATCATGGGAGCTGGGTCTAATTCTGCGACTTTAATTCGGTCGGTGGATAATGTAAAAAAACCCCTAATGGTGAAAGATGATGACGATTCAATTTAGCACGAAAGTTCTTGCCGATATCGATTTTAAAAGCCCCAAAGGCGCTGCTGCGGTTTGTGGCTTAGCCAGCGATTGTTTAGTCTTGGCGTATCGCGTTGCGGAGCTCCCCCAACTCCAGGCGCTTGATGACCTCCTTGGGGGAGCAATTTCAGAAGCACGCTCCGTGGGTGATCTCGATGGAAAAGCCGGCGCTTGCACCTTATTGCGCTCCACACGCGCCTGGGCCTTGAGTAAGGTGAAGCTCAAACGTGTTTTATTGGTGGGCCTTGGTGATAAAGAGTCTTTAGGGGATTTTGCCAAGATTGCGCGCTCGGCTCTCAAAGTATTGAGTGGCGGCTCGATTCAGTCAGTGCTTTGGCATACCCACAGCTTTATTGGCAAGCAAAAAGCCAATCAGAGTCCTAATGCAATTACCGAGCGGATTCGTGTACTAGCCCAAATTGTGGGCGATCAGGTTTATCGATTTGGGGCTCGACAAGAGCAATTTAAGACCAAGCCTTTGGAAAAAGCAGACATCCTCGAGCACTTCACCTTGCTCGCTAATGCCAAGCAAGCTGCGCTCGTGAAGGCAGGGGTTCAAGAGGGCGCGGCTTTGGTCGAGGGGATGAACCTCACCAAAGATTTGGGGAACTTGCCACCCAATGTGTGCACCCCAAGCTTTTTGGCACAAACTGCACTAAACCTTCCTAAGAAAACGAAGTTAAAGGTCCAGGTTTTCAATCAGCAACAAATTGAAGCGCTAGGCATGGGTTCATTTTTAGCAGTTGCTAAGGGTTCAGACACCCCCCCACAGTTCATCATCATGCGTCATGAGGGTGGGAAAGCGAATGAGGATCCGATCGTTTTAGTTGGCAAAGGTATTACCTTTGATACAGGCGGCATTTCGTTAAAGCCTGGCGAAGCGATGGATGAAATGAAGTACGACATGTGTGGTGCGGCATCGGTATTTGGCACCATGTATGCCGTATCGTTGTTGGGATTAAAAAAGAATGTGATTGGTGTGGTGCCAACCTGTGAGAACATGCCTTCAGGTCGCGCAACGCGTCCAGGCGATATTGTGAAGAGCATGTCGGGACAGACCATCGAGGTTTTAAATACCGATGCCGAGGGTCGTCTTATTCTGTGTGATGCGCTCACGTATGTAGAGCGCTTTAAGCCCAAAGCTGTCATTGATGTAGCGACTTTGACAGGTGCTTGCATCATTGCATTGGGTCATGTGCATAGTGGTTTATTCTCCGATGATGAGGCCTTGGTAAAAGCCTTAAATACGGCTGGTCATCAATCCTTAGACACCGTATGGCGCTTGCCTCTCGACGCGGCTTACCATGAGCAGTTGAAGTCAAACTTTGCGGATCTGGCCAATATTGGGGGGCGTCCTGCCGGTAGCGTAACCGCAGCCTGTTTTCTCTCCCGATTTGCTGAAAAATTCCGGTGGGCCCATTTGGATATTGCTGGGACTGCTTGGAAGAGCGGGGCGGCTAAGGGGGCAACAGGTAGACCCGTTCCGCTATTGCTAAACTTCTTGCTCGATCAATAAGCGCGCATTGTCAACGCGAATGGCCAGAATTGATTTTCATAGTCATGTTTCGGACAAATTACAGTATTGCTGTCGTTTAAGTCGTAAGATTCTAGCCAGCACTCATCCCCAAGGGTTGCCGCGGACGATCGTGATTACAGGGAACGAGCAAGATCTCAAGGGACTCGATGACTTATTGTGGTCCTTTAGTAAAACCGATTTTTTACCACATGCCTGGTTGCATCAAGAGGGCGCCCACGAAACCCCGATCTTGTTAGTCCATCGCTTATCCGAACTTGAGAATCAGGTATTGGCGCATCAGGATGTCTTAATTTATTTGCATACCGAAGCCCCACAAGGTCTAGATGCCTTACTGGAACGCTTTCCTCGTTGGATTGAAGTAGTTACCACTCAAGAAAATGAACTCAAGGCGGGGCGCGAGCGCTTTAAGGGTTATCGTGCCCTAGGCCATGAGCTTCACCATTTTGATCAAAGTAAGGCAATAGCGTAATGTTGGTTCACCCCCAAATTGATCCGGTCGCCCTGCAAATAGGCCCGTTGGCAATTCATTGGTATGGCCTCATGTATCTATTTGCATTTGCCCAATTTTTATTGCTGGGACGACTGCGTGTTCGCCAAGAGCCGTATCACTCGATGCGGTGGACTTTTAAAGATGTTGAGGACATTCTGTTTTGGGGGGTAGTGGGTGTGATTGTTGGGGGGCGCTTGGGCTACGTGTTTTTTTATATGCCCGGTTTTTATCTCCAAAATCCAATCGCTATTTTTAAACTATGGGAAGGAGGAATGTCCTTCCACGGCGGTTTATTAGGAGTCTTAATCGCTCTGGCATGGTTCGCAAAGCGTCGTCAGCTTTCTTATTTTGTAATCACGGATTTTGTGGCGCCACTCGTGCCATTGGGACTTGCTTTCGGGCGCCTCGGAAACTTCATTAATGGAGAACTATGGGGGCGTCCGAGCGATTTGCCATGGGCGATGGTGTTTCCGATGGCAGACCAAGTGGCTCGCCATCCTTCACAGTTATATCAATTTGCTGGCGAAGGCCTTTTACTAGCCTTAATATTGTGGCTCTATGCGAGTCGACCAAAACGAGTGGGACAAGTATCAGGTCTCTTTTTGCTTGGATACGGAGTACTTCGTTTTCTGGCAGAGTTTGCTCGGGAGCCCGATGCATTTTTAGGATTACTCGGCATGGGACTATCCATGGGCCAGTGGCTGTCGATACCCATGATTGGTTTGGGAATTTACTTAGTGCTGCGAACGCCACGTCAATAAACCCTTTTGGCTGAATGATTTAAGCCCCTGTTACAAAATCTGGTTATGCTGTCAGCATGCTAGAGAAAATTGCCCAAACCCGTTATTTATCCCGAGCAACCAGTGCGGTTCGTCAGCTTGTCTCTGAGCGGGGTGAATCAAACGCTGTGAGCATGGCCCTAGATGTAATTTCAAGTTACCGCAAGCTCAATACCGATCATCGTTCTAAATTTTTTATGATGCTCGTTGAACAATTCAATATTGATGCAGAGCAATTGACGAAGGCTGCTCAAAGTTTTGCAGCAGACCCAAATGCAAGAAATTACATTCGCCTGCAGAAGATTTCTGAATCCCCACGCCAAGAGCTGTTAAGACGTCTCAATCGAGCTCCTGGTGGCACCGCTGCAGTGGTTGAAATGCGTCGCGATCTTTTGACCCTGCTGAATAAGAAGCCGGAGTTGATGAGCCTAGACTATGACATGCGGCATCTCTTGTCGTCTTGGTTTAATCCTGGGTTTTTGAAGATGCACCGTGTTGACTGGAAGTCACCGGCAGAGATTTTAGAGAAGATCATTGCTCATGAGGCCGTCCACGCCATTGATGGCTGGGATGATCTGCGCCGGCGTTTGCAGCCCGATCGGCGTTGTTTTGCCTTTTTCCATCCCCAGCTGCCTGATGAGCCCTTGATCTTTGTGGAAGTTGCTCTACTTCCTGAGATACCAGTTGCCATCATGCCCTTGGTGGATAAGAAATCCACTCCTGTGGAACAAACCAACCAATTCAAGGTGGCTGCGTTCTACTCGATTAGCAACTGTGAGTCTGGACTACGCGGCGTATCAATGGGCAACTTTTTAATTAAGCGGGTTGCTGAGCAACTGCATGCGGAGTTCCCGGGATTAAAAACATTTGTGACCTTGTCCCCGATTCCGGGTCTCATGGAATGGATTACCGATGGAGCACATTTAGGTGACCTGCCAAGCTCTGAAAAAATGAAGCCAGCGATTCGGAAGGCCCGCGATGATGCACTTGAACTTTTAAAACTAAATGGTACCAATTGGATGGATAAGCTCGGTAAGGCCTGGCATCCGGATCACTGCAGCGAGAAAGAGAAGGCCGCCATGATGGCCTTAGCTGCAATTTATCTGACGGTGGTTACCCCAAGCCGGGATGGCAATCCGGTCGCCAAATTCCATTTGGGTAACGGCGCTAAGCTTCATCAAATTAACTGGGCGGGGGATTTGTCAAAGAATGGCCTGCGCCAATCTGCTGGTTTAATGGTCAATTATCTGTATGATCTGTCGAGCGTTGAAGAAAATCATGAGCGCTTTGTTAATGGAGAGATTATTCATTCTCGCTCCGTGAGCAAGCTGATAAATACTTAAGTCTCGAATACTTAAGCCTTACAAGTCCTATATAAGACTTTTAGGGGTTTTGCCTTAGATTTTGAAGTTCGATTTAGAATGGTGTTCGCAATCGTTTTACCCTTTATAAGAATTGAAGAGGAGATAAATAATGGTATTAATTCAGAAGAAAAAAATAGCGGGCCTCGTGCTTAGCTTATTAGCAGTGGTGGGCTTATCAAGCACCGCTCAAGCACAAGAGTGGCCAGTCAAAACCGTCACATTTTTGAACCCATTCCCAGCCGGTGGTGGAACGGACGCATTTGCTCGTCCCTTGGCCGCTCAGTTAACCGAGCAATTGGGCAAACAATTCATTATTGATAACCGCGGTGGTGCAGGCGGTACGGTCGGTGCATCGGTAGCAGCGAAAGCAGCACCAGATGGCTATACCTGGTTCATCGGCGCGTCGCATCATACGATTGCTCCTTCCATGTACAAAAACTTGGACTATGACATTCAAAAGAGTTTCATTCCTGTTGCACTGCTAGCTAGCGTTCCACAGGTATTAGTGGTGAACCCGAATCGTGTGAATGCTCGTAACTTAAAAGACTTCATTGCGCTCATGAAGAAGAACCCTGGTAAATACAACTTTGCCAGTGCAGGCAGCGGTACCGTGCATCACCTTGCAGGCGAGCTATTTAAGATTCAGACAGGCACCTTTATTGTTCATATTCCTTATCGTGGCGCAGGTCCAGCCATGAGCGATCTCCTAGCCGGTCAGGTTGATTTGGAATTCGATGGTTTAGGAACATCTGCTCCACAAATTAATGCTGGTAAGTTGTTTGCGATCGCCGTTGCTTCTGAGAAGCGTAATCCAGCGATTCCAAACGTACCAACATTTGTAGAAGCCGGTTTGCCTGACTATCGTGTATCGACTTGGTACGGTATGTTTGCTCCTGCTGGAACACCAAAGCCAATCGTTGACAAGATGACTGCTGAAGTTCAAAAGGCCCTGAATTCACCAAAGTTGAAAGCTATTTGGGCTCAAAACGGTGCGGATAATCCGAATCTATACGGAGAGTCATTTGGTAAGCAAGTTGCTTCCGACGTAACCCGTTGGGCTGAGGTTGTTAAGAAATCAGGCGCTAAGCTCGATTAATTTTGTACTTGTAGTTAAGGGTTTTGAGTGAACTTATACGCATTATTAGAGTCTGGCTTTCCTAAAAATCGCGAAGACTGTGCACTAGAAACCCAAGAAAGACTGTATTACTCGTGGCGCGATCTCGATCGCGCTACGGCCATGATGGCAAATCTACTCAAGAGCTTGAACTTACCCCAGGGCTCTCGGATTGCTGTCCAAGTTGAAAAATCTCCAGAGGCACTTTTTCTATACCTAGCTACCTTGCGTGCTGGGTATGTTTATTTGCCCCTGAACACGGCGTATCAAGAATCTGAGATTCAGTATTTTCTTGAGAATGCAGAGCCAGCTGTTGTTGTTTGCAGTTCTAAGAACTTCTCCTGGATCTCGAAGATTGCGTTTAAGAGTGGCGCCCAAAATGTATTTACCCTCGATGAGAATCGGACCGGTTCTCTTTTGGATCGCGCCGCTCAATGCTCTGATCAATTTAAGACCGTTAAAAAGGACGACGATGATCTAGCGGCTATTTTGTACACCTCGGGCACGACAGGGCGCAGTAAGGGCGCTATGCTCACACACGGTAATCTTGGTAGCAATGCCCAAGTATTAAAGGAGTTTTGGGGTTGGAAAAAAGGTGACATCCTTTTGCATGCTCTGCCTATTTTTCATGTGCATGGTTTGTTTGTTGCTGCCCATGGCGCATTATTAAATGGTAGCAAAATGATCTGGTTGCCTCGTTTAGATACTGCGCAACTTATTCAACACCTCCCGCGCTCAACGGTCATGATGGGCGTGCCAACATTCTATGTACGCCTACTGCTGGATCCGAACTTTAACCAGAGCGCCTGTAAAAACATGCGCCTCTTTGTTTCAGGCTCCGCACCTTTATTAACTGAGACCTTTAATAATTTCCAGAAAGTGTCTGGACATACTATTCTTGAGCGCTATGGCATGAGTGAGACCGTGATGTTGGTCTCCAATCCCTACAAGGGCGCCAGAGTGGGGGGGTCCGTTGGCGTTCCCCTTCCCGGAGTTGAGGTTCGTGTCGTGAATGAATCCGGATCACTCTGTGGTGTCAATGAGATTGGCGCCATTGAAGTGCGTGGCCCGAATATATTTAAGGGCTACTGGCGCATGCCTGAGAAGACCGCTGAGGAGTTTACTAAAGACGGTTGGTTTAAAACGGGTGATGTAGGCCGCTGGGGTGGTGATACCACTGCTGGCAAAGTGCCTGATCACTATCTTTGCATCGTGGGTCGCAATAAGGATTTAATTATCTCGGGTGGCTATAACGTCTATCCAAAAGAAATCGAGAGTTTTATTGATGACATGGATGGGGTCGAAGAAAGTGCAGTGATTGGGATTCCTCACAAAGACTTTGGTGAGGCTGTTATGGCAGTTGTGGTTCCAAAGCCGGGCGCCAAGCTCAATAGCCAATCCATGATCGATTCCTTGAAATCAAAGATTGCAAACTTCAAGGTTCCCAAGCGGGTTGAAATTGTCAACGACTTACCCCGCAACGCCATGGGCAAAGTGCAAAAGAATGTATTGCGCCAGCAGTACAGCCATTAAGCGCCAAGCGCTTTATGGGCCTCATTAAACATAAAGAGCGCCAAGAACATCAGCATTACCCCAAAAACTCGTTTGAGTTGAACAACATTAAGCTTACGAGCTAACTTTGCCCCTAGTGGGGCAGTAAAAATACTGGTTGCTACGATGCAGGCAACGGCCGGTAGATAGATAAAACCAAAGGAGCCTACTGGTAAGTCAGGGCGATCATAGCTTCCAAAGACATAACCCAGGGTTGAGGCAAGTGCAATCGGAAATCCGAGCCCCGAGGAGGTTGCCATCGCTACATGGGGACTTATATTGCACCAAATCATGAATGGTACGGTGACAAAGGCACCACCAGCACCCAGTAAGCTCGATAGCCCACCAGAGAAGGCGCCATAGGAGAACAGGCCAAGCTTCCCAGGCAGTTCGCGTTCGGGCTTGGGCTTTTTGTTAATGAACATCTGAATCGAGGTGTAGACAATAAAGACTGCAAAGAAGAGGGAAAGCCAGCCAGTATTGAATGCTTCAAATAGTTCACTGCCCCCCAAAAAACTCCCAACAATAATTCCCGGGGTGAACCCTGCGACCAACTTCCAGTCAATTGAACCATGGCGATGATGCGCCCGAATGGCTGAGAGTGAGGTAAACAAAATGGTGGTCATCCCAGTCGCAATTGCCATATGAACAATGATGTCTTGGCTAAAGCCCTGGTGATTAAAGACAATGATCATGAAGGGAACCAAAATCATCCCCCCGCCGATTCCTAGCAGGCCTGCTAAGAACCCTGCACAGGCTCCGCAAACTAGCAGGATTGCAATATCCGTCAGAAGCATGAAAGGATCCCCGCCTTGGTCGCTAGACCATCATCCTGAACCCTAAAGTTCAAGGTGGCACGGTAGCAATACTTCGGGTGCATCAAATGACTCAGGGAGTGTCGGACAAGCCCACACTGTAAATCGATCAGACGCTCGCGCCCATACTGCAATACCCGTTCCGTATGCTTACGCATCGGTTCAAGGAACTATTGGCCTTGGCGCACCAGGCAGGGAAAGTGTTTTGATCAGGGAATCGACTTGCTGTTCAAGCGCATTCACTTCCTGCTCAATTAAGGTTAGTTGTTCGGGGTCAACCTTGGGAGCGGTAGCCGCTTGCGCCATCGATTGCTGAGCCTTAATTAGGTCGCCCGCTAATTTAATGGCCGCCATCATGGCAGCCCGTTCAATACTCTTATTACCACTGGCGAGAGCCAACTTAATTTGTTCATCCACTAAGGAGCAAGCCTCACGCAGTAATGGCTCATGATCGCTTGACGTAGCAAGCATGATTTTGTGGCCAGCAAGACTAACTTCAATGCGTTGTTGGGTCATGGTCTTTGTCAATGATTGTGTTATCGCCCAACAGGTTCATTTGGCGAGAATCGCTTTGCTCTGGCAGGCGCTTTAGGATGTGCTCAATGCGCTTTTGGGCATCCTCAATTTTTGACTCAAGGGCAACGCGGTCATTTCGTAATGCCTCAACGGAGGCATTCACCATTTTTAACTTCTCAGAAAGGAGTCGGAGCGTTTGCTCGATGGAATCTTGTGACATAAACAAGATCGTATCAGAACTAGGCTAATTTCTTTTTAGAGGTCTCGGTCACCAGATAGAACGCCAATGAGGCAACGGCAACGTAGCAGAGGGTGAAGAACAAATTACCGAAGAAATAGGTCCCAAACAGTTCAGCAAATCCAACAAGCGAAGCATTGCTCTTTTGCAGATAAAAGGCCCCACTCGAGATTAGTTCGCAAATGGCGACACCACCAATTAGAGCCACAGTAAATTGGCCAATTTTGAAGCCTTGTTGTTCGTAGTACTGCCGCAACCACCGACCAGCTAGCCAAAGTGCTAAATACGCAGGAACTAAGGCTACATAGGCAACGTTAAAAAGGTAATTACCCATCGCCAAGTAGTCGATCACAAAAGCCTGAACCAAAACGATCAGGAAAAGAATGGGGCTCAACAAAAAACCAAGCATGAAGGCAATGGCCCAAGTGGCATCTGGCAGGCTCATCATGGAGGCCACATGCTGTCCTCGCGTAGCCCACAAAATCAAGGAAAAAACGACTGCAATCCCTACGGTCTGTTTGGTCGAAAGATTAAACATGTTTCCTCCTTGAGTAATAAGCCTATTTTAGACCTAAATTAGCACAAAACCCTTATTTCATGGCGTACCGAATCCCGACAAAAAGGTTCGAGCCTGGGGTGTTGTAACCATAAGATAGTTGGTAATCTTTATTGAAGATATTGTTCCAACGACCAAAGACCGACCAGTCCTTTGCAAACTCGTAATTGCCATACAGGTTGAAGATGGCATAGCCGCCCATGTAACCAGAGTTACCCGAGTTGTAGCGACCGCCTTGGAAAGTTCCCTCGGCACCCATATTCACTTTCCGATAGCGGTACTCTGCACCAAGGTTTCCAAATTGACGAGCACGTTTTGCTAGCAGAAATCCCGTAGTCTGATCAATTGGGTTTTGTTGATCATAAGATGCCTTTAACCGAAGACTTGATAACTTTGCAATGCCGCCAACCGACACACCAGAGATTTTTGCAACACCAGCGTTTCCAGCGCAACCATAGTTTGGACCATTGAGTTGTGCAATCGTGCATGGGGGAGCGGTAGTGGTGTACTGAATGAGGTTGGTGATAGTGCTATTAAAGCCAACTAAATGAAGATCTAATTTACTGGATTCATAGTGCAGACCAATCTCGGTATTTTTACTCTTTTCCGCTTGCAAATTTGTATTACCGTAATCTGGAAAATACAAATCATTAAATGAAGGCGCCTTAAAGCCGGTGCCGTAATTAATATTGCCCCGAATTTGTTTGGAGAAAAAGTAACCATACGATGCGCTACCGGTTGTTTGTGGTCCATACCCAGTAATGCTGTCATTGCGAATCGCTAGGTTTGCTAAGTGAGATCCGCGCTTAAGTTGGTATGACCCAGCCACGGTATTGGTATTTTGGTTTTGACTGACAATTCCACCATCATTCGAATACCCGTTTAAACTTTTTCGCTCTGCAACGAGTTGCAATAAATCGCTGCCAATTTTGATATCGTTTTGCCAGGAATAAATCATCTGTTTTGTTTTATAAACAGGATTTCCGGTACTGTAGAGATTCTGTGAGTAATCATTTGACTGGGAGACTTGAAGCATACTTTTCCAGTCTTTATTTATTTGATTGTTCGAGAATAGAGAAAAGATTCCCAAATTACTAATTTGGCTCCCAATCCCACCTCCATAAAAACTAGAGACAGGGTATTGATTGTCGAGTCGCGACGCTAAAAACTGAAATCCAAATTCTTGGCCACGATCCCATTCCTGAGCAATACGACCGGCGCCCCCACTCTTTGTATAGCCGGTTCGATTCATATTCAAACCATTGCCACAAAAATTTCCATTTAATGTCGCTCGTGACTGAGTATTGGGATTGCAAACGTTATTTGCTGCAACGGACGTAAATCCAGTAGAAATTTCTTGGGATCCACTGAGGGCATAACTTGTTGTCCTGGTATCTCCAAAGGAACCATAAAGGCTGGCATCCGTAATACTCGTGCCATAACTGCCATACCCTGTTGAGGCATTCGCCTGAAACGGCCCCGTTCCCTTTTTAGTGAATATTTGTATTACGCCACCAATAGCGTCAGAGCCGTACAGGCTACTCTGCGGCCCAAAAATAATTTCAATTCGATCAATGATGCCCAGTGGAATTGCTTGTAACGAAAATCCACCTGTTCCCGCGGCTTGACTGCGAACTCCATCAACCAATAAGAGCGCTTGATTCGAGTTTGATCCTCGCAAAAATACGCTTGCTGCTGATCCGGGGCCACCAATAGTAGAAATCTCGACCCCCCTTTGCCGCTGTAATAGCTCCACCAGACTGGTTTGTCCGGCATCAGCGATTTCTTCTGGGCCGATGTAGACGTAGTCAGCTAGCACGTCGTTGGCTCGCGTGGGGGTGCGAGTTGCAGTGACAATCACCGGATCCATTGCATTATTGGCTGTGCTCACTGAGACATTGCCACTTTGGGCGTAGACAGTTTGGTTACTAAAAACGATGGTTGATGCTAGGGTAAGGATGGATAGGCGCCAACGATTGTTGACCCCCCAAAGGTTACGGCAAGGTTGCATGACAAATCCCAAGTTGTAATGCCTGCCAACCTCCCCGTTAGCGGGCGATACAGAGTTCGGAATAGGGATGAGCGTCAATGAGGGCGAACGAGGACCCTTTATTGGCGCGCGAAGGTCCCCGTTCACGAAATTCCACCTGTCTTGGCCGGTATCCGGGCTGGTGAACTTTAGATTTGGCCTTCCCATGCATTGATACACAGTGGCTAATCAAACCATAGCGCTAAACAACTAGCGCATTCACTTACCGTTGCGGGGGCAGCACACGTTTGAGTAGTGTTTCCCGTTTAACCCAAATGCAGGCATTTGGGCACCACGACAGGTTCATATTACCCTATTTGTGACTGGGAATATCACAAATATCCCTAGGCTTACAATAAGAGTCTCGAATAAAGATTTTTAATGACCATACTAGACAGACACCCTGAGAAAAATCTAATTCGCTTACAGCTTAGCCAAAATATTGTTCTGCGCAATCTAGATCCAGGCAGCATGGCTGAATTAGAGAGCTCCCTTGAGATCTCGGATCTAAAGAAATCCGAGATCTTATTGCGCCAAGGTAACTATCAAATGGAGCAGTACTTTGTCCTCGATGGAATCTTGAAACGCATCGTTTCAAGTGCCGACGCAAAAGAAATGATCTTGCGTTTTGCAATTGAGAAAGATATTGAAACCAGTTATGCCGCTTGGCGCTTGCAGCGCGCCGCTCCATACAGTATTGCCTCAGTTACCAAGGCTAGAGTGGCGCGGATGCCACTTAAAAAGTGGGCTGAGTTTTTAGAGAATCATCCAAAACTCAAAGAAAGTTTTGAGTTTGAGGTGATGCGTCTCATGAGCGAAATCATGGCGCACACAATTACGTTGCATATGCTTGATGCCCCAGGCCGGGTCGAACGATTTTTACGGAAATATGAAAACCTGTTCGACGTTTTGCCCAAGAAAGAATTAGCCGCGTATCTCAATCTTTCGCCCGAAACTCTGAGCCGTTTGAAGAGCAAACACAAAGAGCTTTTTATATAAAATAAAAGGGTTATTTCAAGGATTAAGTAGGCTATAACCCTACGTTTTTATTGGATTTTAGGGGAAATTGACGAAAGTCAATGCCGAACCTATCCATGAGTTCTAAGATTCGTCTCAGTTCAACTGAGACTCTTTTATGGAGGCGAAGTTGAAGACAACCAATCCCACGGAGAGAGACAACGTTATGTTGACAGCTACGAAAGAGCATTCTGCCAATGTCGCTGCAGAAAATACCCCAGTAACCGACGGTTTTCATTTGGTGATCGATGCCTTAAAGGCTAACGACATCGATACTATTTTTGGACTGGTTGGTATTCCAATTACCGATTTGGCGCGTTTGGCTCAAGCTGAGGGAATGCGCTTTATTGGATTTCGTCACGAACAGCATGCGGGCAATGCTGCGGCGATTGCCGGTTATATGACCCAAAAACCTGGTATTTGTTTAACAGTGTCTGCACCTGGATTCTTGAATGGTTTGACTGCCCTAGCTAATGCAACCACCAACTGCTTCCCCATGATCTTGATTTCTGGTTCAAGCGAGCGTGAGATTGTGGACTTGCAACAGGGTGACTATGAAGAGATGGATCAGTTAAACGCTGCTAAGCCATATGCGAAAGCCTCCTACCGGATTAATAAGGCAGAAGACATTGCCATTGGTGTTGCGCGTGCGATTCGTGCTGCAGTATCAGGGCGCCCAGGCGGCGTTTACCTCGACCTACCTGCACAGTTGCTTGGGCAAAGTATTCCTGCTCAAAAAGGAAAAGAGTCGTTATTTCGTGTGATTGACGCAGCACCAAAGCAAATTCCTGCTCCAGACGCCATCAAGCGCGCCATCGATGTTTTGAAGAATGCCAAACGCCCCTTGATTCTGTTGGGCAAAGGCGCGGCTTATGCACAAGCTGATCAAGAGATCAAAGATTTGGTTGAGAAATCAGGCATTCCCTATTTGCCAATGTCAATGGCAAAAGGTTTGTTACCAGATACCCATCCACAGTGCGCATCCGCAGCGCGTTCATTTGTGTTGGCAGAAGCCGATACTGTGATGTTAGTTGGTGCCCGCCTGAATTGGTTATTGGCTCACGGTAAAGGTAAAACCTGGGGCAATCATTTGAAGAAATTTATCCAGATTGATATTGCACCAACTGAAATTGATAGTAACGTTCCAATCGCAGCCCCTGTCATTGGTGATGTTGGCTCGTGTGTCACCGAGATCTTGAAGCAAATTACAGGCGTTCCCAAGCCCAGCGCTGAGTGGATTAACGCGATCAATCAGAAAAAAGATAAAAATATCGCCAAGATGGAGGAGACCCTTGCTCAGAATCCCTCCCCTATGAACTTTCACAGTGCATTGCGTGCAATTCGTGAGGTGGTGAAAGCTAATCCCGATGTCAATATCGTAAACGAAGGCGCCAATACGCTTGACTATGCTCGCAGCATCGTCAATATGTATAAGCCACGTAAGCGTTTTGACTCCGGAACCTGGGGCATTATGGGTATTGGTATGGGCTATGCCATTGGCGCAGCGGTTGTTAGCAAGCAGCCGGTGATTGCGATCGAGGGCGATAGCGCGTTTGGTTTTAGTGGCATGGAGCTCGAAACCATCTGCCGTTACAACCTCCCAATCATCACGGTGGTATTTAACAACAACGGTGTTTATCGTGGTACCGATGTGAACCCCACGGGTGGTGCCGATGTAGCTCCAACCGTGTTTGTGAAGAATGCCCGTTACGACAAGATGATGGAGGCGTTTGGTGGCGTTGGATACAACGTTACTACTCCCGAGGAGTTGACTGATGCATTGAACAAGTCACTCGCCTCTGGTAAGCCTACTGTTATTAATGCCGTGATTGACGAAACTGCCGGAACTGAGAGTGGTCGCTTAACCAACCTCAACCCAGCTTCTACTGCAACCAAGAAGTAATCATTAATTGATATAAAGAGTCCAAAGGAGATTCAAGATGAGTAAACCACTAGACGGAATTCGGATTATCGATTTCACCCACGTACAAGCAGGTCCCGCTTGCACCCAATTACTCGGCTTTTATGGTGCCGACGTGATTAAAGTAGAGCGTCCTGGTTCAGGCGATGTGACCCGTAGTCAGTTGCGTGACATTCCCGATGCCGATGCTTTGTATTTCACGATGCTCAATGGCAATAAGCGTTCTTTAACCTTGGATACCAAAACTCCTGAGGGCAAAGAGGTGCTCGAGAAGTTGATCAAGGTTTCTGATGTGATGGTTGAGAACTTTGGTCCAGGCGCTTTGGATCGCATGGGATTCTCATGGGATCGCATTATGGAACTGAACCCCAAGATGATCTTGGCCTCAGTCAAAGGCTTCTCAGACGGTCACTCGTATGAGGATCTAAAAGTGTATGAGAACGTCGCTCAGTGCGCTGGCGGTGCAGCATCGACCACCGGTTTCTGGGACGGTCCTCCCACCGTATCTGCTGCTGCATTGGGCGATAGCAATACCGGTATGCACTTGGCAATTGGTATCTTGACCGCCCTGATGCACCGTCAAAAGACCGGCAAAGGCCAGAAAGTGGCTTGCTCAATGCAAGACGCTGTATTGAACCTCTGCCGTGTGAAGTTGCGTGATCAACAGCGTTTGGATCGTGTCGGTTATCTCGAAGAGTATCCACAGTACCCCCATGGCAAGTTTAGTGATGTCGTACCCCGTGGCGGTAACGCCGGTGGTGGTGGTCAGCCTGGCTGGGTCTTAAAGTGCAAAGGTTGGGAAACTGATCCAAATGCCTACATCTATTTCACGATTCAAGGTCACGCTTGGGAGCCAATTACCAAGGCTCTTGGCAAACCAGAGTGGGCAACTGATCCAGCGTACATGACTGCGCAGGCTCGTCAAGACAAAATTTTTGACATCTTCGCAACCATCGAAGATTGGCTCAAAGATAAGACCAAGTACGAAGCGGTTGATATCTTGCGTAAGTTTGATATTCCATGCGCACCCGTACTCTCAATGAAGGAGATTGCTGAGTCACCTGACTTGCGTGCGAGTGGTTCGATTGTGGAAGTGGATCACAAAGTACGCGGTAAGTACCTCACGATTGGTAGCCCCATTAAGTTCTCCGATCTGGAGATTGAGGTGAAGCCATCCCCAGTATTGGGTGAGCACACCGATGAAGTTCTATCGGATCTAGGCTATAGCAAGGACCAAATTGCTCAGTTACATGCGGCAAAAGCAGTTTGATCGTATTAGCTGTTAAAGAATGGCGCCTGCGGGCGCCATTTGTTTTTCAGAGGGGGGCATGAAACATGAACCATGAAGTGGATCTTCATTAGCTCATTGAGGTGATTCGAGACAAAACTGCTCGATTCTTGGAAGAAAAAGAGCTTAAAAAGTGCCTGATCGAGCTGGAATCCAAGCCAGGGGCTTGATCCAGCGGCTACCTCGGATTGGAACTGGATCGCCATTTTTAGCCAATATCAGCACTGGTAAAATGGCTTTCATCATATTTTCATACTTTTTAGGACTTTATTATGGCTAAAGCACTTGAGGGGATTAAGGTCCTCGACTTTACGCACGTTCAATCTGGGCCGACGTGCACCCAGTTACTCGCTTGGTTTGGAGCGGATGTCATCAAGGTGGAGCGCTCGGGCGAGGGCGATGCAACACGCAATCAGCTTCAAGATATACCCGATGCCGATAGCTTGTATTTCACAATGCTCAATCACAACAAGCGCTCCATTACCGTGAATACCAAAACACCAGAGGGCAAAGATATTCTGGAGCGTCTTATTCAGAAGTGTGATGTCTTGGTTGAGAACTTTGCACCGGGCGCCCTTGATCGAATGGGATTTACTTGGCAGCGTATCCAAGAACTCAACCCCCGTATGATCATGGCCTCAATCAAAGGCTTTGGACCAGGGCCTTATGAGGATTGCAAGGTGTATGAGAACGTTGCGCAATGTGCTGGTGGTTCGGCATCAACCACAGGCTTTGATGATGGCCCACCCATGGTAACGGGTGCACAGATTGGTGATAGCGGCACTGGTTTGCATTTGGCGCTTGGGATTGTGACCGCGCTCTATCATCGTACCCACTCTGGAAAGGGGCAAAAGGTCGATGCCGCTATGCAAGACGCGGTTCTCAATCTTTGCCGCGTCAAACTACGCGACCAACAGCGCTTGGATCGTAATGGCACGATGCAAGAGTATCCACAGTTTCCTAACGGTAAGTTTGGCGATGCGGTTCCCCGTGCCGGTAACGCTTCGGGTGGTGGTCAGCCCGGTTGGATTTTGAAGTGCAAGGGTTGGGAAACCGATCCTAATTCCTATATCTACATTGTGGTTCAGGCTGCTGTGTGGGAGGCGATTTGTAAAGTGATTGGACGTGAAGATTGGCTCACTGACACCGATTACGCATCTCCTATGGCTCGTTTGCCGCGTCTCATGAGCATCTTTGCAGAGATTGAGAAATGGACCATGACCAAGACAAAGTTTGAGGTCATGAATACGCTCAATCAGTACGATGTGCCTTGTGGCCCAATCCTCTCCATGAAAGAGATTGCTGAAGAACCTGCCTTGCGTGCAACTGGTACGGTGGTGGAAGTCGATCACCCCATTCGTGGTAAGTATTTGACCGTTGGTAACCCGATCAAATTGTCCGATAGCCCTACCGAGGTTACCCGTTCACCCCTATTGGGTGAGCACACCGATGAGATCTTGCAAGAACTTGGCTTTAATATCGATGATCTAATTGATTTACGACATAAGAAAGTCATCTAATGCGTATTGCACTGATTGGCAGTCAGGATTTTGGTAAAGCCGCACTTGAGGCTTTTCTGGAGCGCGGGGATGAGGTGGTGGCCGTGTTTTGTCCACCCGATAATCCGAAGGCTACCAAGCCCGAGATCCTAAAAGAGACCGCTTTGGCTCGGGGCCTCAATATGCTCCAGTTCCCAACTCTTAAGGGGCCTGAGGCTGCCAATGCGATGCGCGATAGCAAGGCGGACATTTGTGTGATGGCCTATGTATTGCAATTTGTACCGCAGGATTTGGTGAAGATCCCACGCTTTGGCACGATTCAGTATCACCCATCCCTTTTGCCAAAATACCGCGGTCCCAGTGCCATCGGTTGGTCGATTGCATTAGGTGAGACCAAAACTGGATTAACCATCTTTAGGCCTTCTGATGGGTTGGATGAAGGCGAAATCATTTTGCAAAAGGAAGTGCCGATTGGTCCAGACGACACCCTGGGTCAGGTGTACTTTAATCATCTCTTCCCATTGGGGATCAAGGCATTACTCGAGGCTGCTGACCTCGTGGCTGCCGGTAAGCATCAAGAAATAGTGCAAGATGAGTCGCAAGCGAACTACGAAGGGTGGTTTGATCAAGCCGCCGCTCGGATTCATTGGTCCAATCATGTGAGCCAAATCTATAACTTGATTCGGGCATGTAACCCAGCCCCAGGTGCATGGACTGCTCTCAACGGTGAGAAGGTTCAGATCTATGACGTGCGCAAGCATGTCACCCCGACCTTCGGATCGGTTAAAGGGAAACCTGGTGAAGTGGTTGAGATAAGCTCAGACTCATTTAAGGTCGCTTGCCACGGCGGGCAGATTGAGGTTCTTAAAGCCAAAGCCGGAAAAGGTTCTAAAGTCTCTGGCGCTGAGTGTGCCAGTGTGGCCGGTATTCAAGTTGGTCAGTTCTTTGACGCTTAAACCTTAGATCTCGAGATTATCAATGAGGCGTGTCTTGCCAAGTTTGGCGGCCGCTAAGATGACCAACTCTTTCTTCGCCAGTAAATCATCGTTGCTGGGCGCTAGCAAATCAGCGCGCTTACGGATCGCGATGTAGTCGGGTTGCCAG
This sequence comes from Polynucleobacter sp., assembly GCA_040400365.1. Classification (GTDB taxonomy): domain Bacteria; phylum Pseudomonadota; class Gammaproteobacteria; order Burkholderiales; family Burkholderiaceae; genus Polynucleobacter. Next base: position 21,207 of record JBBAQJ010000004.1, read on the forward strand.
CCGCGTTGTGTCAAGGCATCAGCGGTCTTTCTCTCAAGCTCACGCAGAGATTGATTCAGAGGCTGATTGGCGCGATGAATGGCATCCAAAACATCTAGCCGCAGTTGTTGCAGGCTGACTTGCAAATGAGGCGCCTCCGCACGCTCGGCATCACTTAGATAGGCATTGCGTGAGGATAGTGCTAGCCCATCATCAGCGCGAATGGTTTCACCTGCCACAATCTCAACGGGTAACGCAAATTGATGGGCCATCTGCCGAATAATCATTAATTGCTGATAGTCCTTTTTACCAAAGACCGCAACGCGTGGCTGTACACAGGAGAATAATTTCAAGACAACCGTACAAACCCCTTTAAAGAATCCTGGACGGAACTCACCTTCTAAAATATCACCCAACTGCTTGGGTGGATCAACACGGTATTCCTGTGGCTCGGGATATAAGACCCTCTCAGTAGGGGCAAAGAGTACATAAACCCCTTCTTTTTCAAGTTTCTCGGCATCCGCTTCTAAGGTTCGTGGGTACTGATCAAAATCTTCATGAGGGCCAAACTGCAGGCGATTCACAAAAATACTGGCAATCACGGGATCGCCATGCTGTCTTGCAATACGCATCAGAGAGAGATGCCCCTCATGCAAATTGCCCATGGTAGGCACAAAGGAGGCACGGTTTTGTCCGCGCAGTTGGTCGCGTAGTTCTTGAATATCAGTAACGATCTTCATGCGCTTGGGGTATAGGCTAGTCGGACGTATATGGGCGCGTAGGGCTCGGCTTGCGTGATTTCAATCAGTGATTCACGGGAGAGTTCGAGCATCGCAATGAAGTTCACCACAATCACCGGCACACCATTACCTGACCGAATCGCATCCTCAAAGAGTTCACTAAACTCGACAAAGCGGGTGTTTTGTAGGCGCCGCAAAATGCGCGTCATAAAATCGCGAACCGATAACTGCTCGCGTGTAATGGTGTGGTGTTGATTGAGTTTAGCTCGATGCAACACATCCCGCCATGCCATTTGTAAATCCTCAAGGTTGACCTCGGGCCATGTGACCGCAACACTCGTATCGACATAGCCATGAGCCACCTGAAAGTCACGACCCACCTGGGGGATACGATCAAGTTCTTGCGCAGCCAATTTCATCCGTTCGTATTCCAGCAAGCGCCGCACCAGTTCAGCGCGTGGGTCTTCAACCTCTTCGTCGCTATCGGCTTTTTTCATGGGCAAGAGCATGCGCGATTTAATTTCAATCAGCATCGCAGCCATGAGGAGATACTCAGCCGCTAGTTCAAGATTGTGATGGCGAATTTGGTCGATGTAACTGAGATACTGCTGCGTGACCTCGGCCATCGGAATATCGAGGACATTGAAATTCTGTTTGCGAATCAGATACAGCAGTAAATCGAGTGGACCCTCGAAGGCCTCTAAAAAAACCTCCAGCGCATCCGGAGGAATGTATAAGTCACTCGGTAACTGAAACAGCGGTTCGCCATAGAGCTTGGCAAATGCAGAGCTCAAACCATCAATTTTTTCATCTGATGGACCATTGGGGAGCGGTTCGAGCTCCTCAGTCATTGCCATACACGTAGGCGCGTTGTTTGACTTTAGCCAGTTGGTTACGGCGGATCTCTTCAGGACTCAATGCGGGCTTATCCCACAACAGAGCACGACCTTCACGCTGCGCTTGTTCCAGTTGAGGATTTTGAGATTTGAGTTTTTCTAAAAATAAGGTCGCTTGAGATTTATATTTCTTCATAAAATCAATAACTTAGCTAATAAAATGAATTACAACACCCTTCATTATTAACGATTTTTGAGGAGTCTCAGCGATTTAATTCGAGAAGCGTATCCACTTGTGTCGGCTCGACCCGTGTCATTAAATGACGATAGGGTTGGATTGCAGAATTACTCTTTAATGATTTGCCGATATCCTGCCATTGCATTGATGGAATGGACAAAAATTCTTCAACCTCACCCACCAAATTCGGTAAAACTGGCTTTAAGTACAAACTCAAACGCCGAAAGGATTCTAGGATGACACTGCATACTTCATGTAGTTTGGTTGACCCTTGGGGATCCTTAGCAAGTTCCCAGGGCTTGTTTTCATCCACGTAGGCATTGACTAGGTCTGCGAGCTCCATAATTTGGCGTACTGCTTTTGCAAATTCGCGAGTTTCATAAAGATCAGCAATTGAGTCACTCGCATTGGCAATCGATTCCAGTAATGGATGGGTCATCGCCGCATCGGCGACCCGACCCTCAAAGCGCTTGACTAAGAATCCAGCAGTACGACTAGCAATATTGATGTACTTTCCCAAGAGGTCGCTATTCACGCGTGCTACAAAATCTTGAAGGTTCAGATCAAGATCCTCCATAGTCGCATTTAACTTGGTCGCAAAGTAGTAGCGGAACCATTCAGGGTTCAGGCCCGCCTCAATCACACTGTTTGCGGAAATTAACGTGCCACGTGATTTACTCATCTTTTCGCCATCCACGGTTAAAAATCCGTGAGCATAAACATTGGTGGGTGTGCGATATCCTGAAAAGTGCAAGGTAGCTGGCCAAAAGAGCGTATGAAAATACAAAATATCTTTGCCGATGAAGTGGTATTGCTCGGTCGTGCTATGAGGCTTGACCCAGTGCGCAAAATCGAGGCCCCGTTCCTTGCAGTACTTTAAGAAGCTCGCATAATAACCAATCGGAGCATCAAGCCAGACATAAAAATATTTACCCGGTGCGTCGGGGATCTCAAAGCCAAAGTAGGGTGCGTCGCGCGAGATATCCCAGTCCCCAAGTTTGCTATCACCTTCGGTACCCACCCACTCTTTCATCTTGTTCTTGGCTTCACTCTGAAGCGGTGTTTTCACCTGAGTCCAATCGCGTAAAAATGACTCGCAGCGTGGATCCGAGAGCTTGAAAAAATAATGATCCGAGACTTTGCGAACCGGCGTGGCGCCACTCACTACAGAGTATGGATTCTTGAGATCGGTGGGCGCATAGGTGGCACCGCATTTCTCGCACGAGTCACCATACTGATCAGCCGCTCCGCATTTAGGGCAATTGCCTTTGATGAAGCGATCTGGCAAAAACATTTCTTTGACTGGATCGTAGGCTTGTTCAATTGCCCGTTTTTCAATGAGTCCGGCATCCCGCAGCTTCAGATAAATATCCCGAGACAACTGCTCATTCTCAGGACTATCGGTAGTGTAGTAATGATCAAAGGAGATGAGAAAGTGATCGAAATCCCGCTTGTGTTCATGCCATACCTTATCGATCAGTTCTTTCGGGGTAATTCCTTCTTTTTCAGCTCGTAGCATGATCGGAGTACCGTGGGTATCGTCGGCACCGACGTAATGCACCTCATGGCCACGCATTCTTTGGAACCGAACCCAAATATCCGTTTGTACGTATTCCACGAGATGCCCAATATGGATTTGGCCATTAGCGTAGGGTAGGGCGGAAGTAATGAGTAGTTGACGCATATCAATCATTTTTATTAAACATTGATTTTAGACTGCGGTTAAAGTGTATGGTGAGATACCGCGGGGTATCGATGATGGCCAAGGATCAATCTGCTCATGAGTAGGACTTCACAATTAACTATTGCAATGACCAATGCCTCGGTACCGGTAGTTCATGAGGTAGCGATTATCGATGAGTTGGGGCGTCAGAAAACAAGCTTTATTCCAGGGGAGCGCTCGCTCACGATCTATTTAGATAAGCGCGAAGTGGTGACCCTCATGACCTTGGGTTCGGCCCCAGAGGCCTTGGTCTTGGGTTATTTACGCAACCAACGATTGGTGGAATCAGCTGAGGATATTGAGAGTATTCAGGTCGATTGGGATACCGATTCAGCAGCGGTCAAGACCCGCCGAAGCACCGTCGATATTGATGCGATTACCAGTAAGCGGGTGGTAACCACGGGCTGCGGTCAAGGAACGATGTTCGGTGGGCTGATGGAAGACATGGCCCAGATTCGGCTGCCAGAGGGCCCCAAGCTTCACCAAGCGGCGATTGTGGATCTCTTGGAGCAGATCCGGGCTCACGAAACCATTTATAAAAAAGCCGGCTCTGTCCATGCGTGCGCCGTATTTGAGCGCGCTGGAGACGATCGGGTCAGGCTCTTACATCTGATTGAGGATGTGGGGCGACACAACGCGGTTGATTCCATTTCAGGCTTACTCTGGTTGGCTAAGCGTCAGGGTGAAGAACTCATCTTCTTTACGACCGGGCGCCTCACCTCTGAGATGGTGATTAAGGGGGCTCAGATGGGTATTCCCTTTCTGCTCACCCGTTCCGGAGTCACACAGATGGGCTTGGAGTTGGCTAAAAAGACCCATTTAACCTTGTTATCGCGTTGTTCTGGTAAGCACTTTGAGATTTACAACGCCCCGGAGCGTGTGGTTTTTCAGACACCTTAGACCTGAAAGCGGGGCTTTGTGCCTACTTGGGCGCGAAAGTCTTACAATCCCGCCATGACTATTAAATCTGACCATTGGATCCGCCGAATGGCCGAAGGGGGCATGATTAGCCCCTTTGAGCCCGGCCAAATTCGGACGAACGCCGCAGGGCAAAAAATTGTGAGTTATGGCACATCAAGTTATGGCTATGACATTCGATGCGCAAATGAGTTCAAGATCTTCACCAATATCAACAGTACGATTGTGGATCCGAAGCAATTTGATGAAAAATCATTTGTCGATTTTAAGGGCGATGTCTGCATCATCCCACCCAATTCCTTTGCTTTGGCGAGAACGGTAGAGTATTTCAAGATCCCACGTAATGTGTTAACGATTTGCGTTGGCAAGAGTACCTATGCGCGTTGCGGAATCATCGTTAACGTCACGCCATTTGAGCCTGAGTGGGAAGGTTATGTCACCCTGGAGTTTTCCAATACCACCCCATTACCAGCCAAAATTTATGCGGGCGAGGGCTGCGCTCAAGTCCTCTTCTTTGAGAGCGATGAGGTATGCGGTACTTCTTACAAAGACCGTGGTGGTAAGTACCAAGGCCAACACGGCGTTACTCTACCCAAAACCTAAGCCATCATGAAATTTCGTTTCCCGATCATCATTATTGATGAAGACTTCCGCTCCGAGAACATTTCTGGTTCTGGTATTCGCGACCTAGCAGTAGCGATTGAGGGAGAGGGGATTGAGGTGATTGGTCTGACCAGCTATGGCGATCTCACCTCATTTGCGCAGCAAGCCTCGCGCGCATCATGTTTTATTTTGTCGATTGACGATGAAGAGTTTGATGCGGTGATGGATCCGGAGGATAGCGATCTACCAGCGATTACTAATTTGCGCTCCTTTGTAGTGGAAGTGCGCAAACGCAATGAAGACATTCCAATCTTTTTGTATGGTGAGACCCGCACCTCGCGCCATATTCCGAACGATATTTTGCGTGAGCTACACGGCTTTATTCATATGAACGAAGATACGCCGGAGTTCGTCGCGCGCCATATCATTCGTGAAGCTAAGGTCTATCTTGACTCTTTGGCGCCCCCATTCTTTCGGGCACTCACCCACTATGCCTCGGAGGGTTCGTATTCATGGCATTGCCCGGGTCATTCCGGAGGCGTTGCCTTCTTGAAGAGTCCGGTTGGTCGCATGTTCCATCAATTTTTTGGTGAGAACATGTTGCGTGCCGACGTCTGCAATGCAGTGGAAGAGTTAGGTCAGTTGTTAGATCACACCGGACCCGTGGTGGCCAGTGAGCGTAATGCCGCGCGTATCTTCAATGCAGACCATTTGTTTTTTGTCACCAACGGCACGTCGACCTCGAACAAAATTGTTTGGCACTCGACGGTAGCGCCGGGTGACGTGGTTCTAGTCGATCGCAATTGCCATAAATCCGTCATTCATTCGATCATGATGATGGGTGCGATCCCGGTTTTCTTGATGCCAACGCGCAATCACCTCGGCATTATTGGACCCATTCCAAAAGAAGAGTTTGAGTGGGCCAATATTCAGAAAAAGATTGCGGCCAACCCCTTTATCAAAGATAAAAATGTTGTGCCACGGGTCTTAACGATTACTCAAAGCACCTATGACGGAATTGTCTACAACGTTGAAATGATTAAGTCCATGCTCGATGGTAAGGTCGATAGCCTGCATTTTGATGAAGCGTGGTTACCGCATGCCGCTTTCCATCCTTTTTATCAAGACATGCATGCGATTGGTCAGCATCGTAAGCGTCCACAAAAGAGTTTGTTGTTCTCGACACAGTCGACCCATAAATTACTCGCTGGCTTATCGCAAGCCTCGCAAGTCTTAGTACAGGATGCGCAGGAGCGTAAGCTCGATCGAGATTGCTTTAACGAGGCCTACTTGATGCATACCTCGACCAGTCCGCAGTACGCAATTATTGCCTCATGCGATGTATCGGCAGCCATGATGGAGTCACCCGGTGGCACTACCTTGGTTGAAGAGTCGATTGCGGAAGCCTTGGATTTTCGGCGTGCGATGCGTAAAGTGGATGAGGAATTTGGCTCTGACTGGTGGTTTAAGGTTTGGGGCCCAGATCATTTGGCTGAAGAGGGCATTGGAACGCGTGACGATTGGATTTTGGAGCCCAATGCCTATTGGCATGACTTTGGTCCCTTAGCCAAGAACTTCAATATGCTTGATCCGATCAAGGCAACGGTGGTGACGCCAGGTTTAGATATTGAAGGTAACTTTGGTGAAATTGGTATTCCGGCCAGTATTGTGACCAAATACTTAGCTGAGCATGGTGTGATCGTTGAAAAGACCGGGCTCTATTCCTTCTTCATCATGTTCACGATTGGTATTACCAAGGGACGTTGGAATACGCTGGTGACCGAGTTGCAGCAGTTCAAGGATCACTTTGATAAGAACCAACCGCTGTGGAAGGTATTGCCTGAGTTTGTCGCCAAGCATCCCCGGTATGAACGGGTTGGGTTGCAAGAGATTTCTGCGCAAATCCATTCTTTTTATAAGAGCCGCGATGTAGCCCGCATGACTACTGAGATGTACCTCTCGAATATGGAGCCTGCGATGGTCCCAGGCGATGCCTGGAGCAAGATGGCGCATAAAGACATTGATCGAGTACCGATTGATGAGCTTGAGGGGCGCATTACTGCCATGCTGGTGACACCATATCCCCCAGGCATTCCGTTGCTGATTCCAGGCGAGCGCTTTAATAAAGCGATTGTGAATTACTTACGCTTTGCTCGTGACTTTAATCAGCAATTCCCAGGTTTTGAAACCGATATCCACGGCCTGGTTAAAAATGCCGATGGCAATAACGGTTACTACGTCGACTGCGTGCGCGCTTAACGAGCTTAATTACTTCTTTTTAAGAACAGTACGGGCGCGTTTGATCGCTGCAATGACCTGCTTGGGGGCAGTGCCTCCCACATGATTGCGCGAATTGACCGAACCTTTGGGGGTTAAGACTGCAAATACCTCCTGGGTAATTAACTTGGACTTCGGGCTTAATCCGCAAGCTTTAATAAGCTCGGCCAGGGTGAGATCGCTTAAGGCACAGTCTTTCTCGACGCAACGTTTGACCGCATGGGCAACCGCCTCATGCGCATCCCGAAATGGCAATCCTTGCTTAACCAAGTAATCGGCCAGATCCGTAGCGGTTGCAAAACCCTCTTCTGCTGCATATTCCATGGCAGCCTTATCAACCTTGATGTGCGGCACCATATCCGCAAAAATTTGGATCGTTTGGCTAACCGTGTCGACGGCATCGAAGAGTGGTTCTTTATCTTCTTGATTGTCTTTGTTATAGGCGAGGGGCTGCCCTTTCATGAGTGTGAGAAGAGCAATCAAATCACCATTCACTCGCCCGGTCTTGCCACGCGCTAACTCGGGAACATCGGGATTTTTTTTCTGCGGCATGATGGAACTACCGGTACAAAACCGGTCTGGCAAATCAATAAAACCAAAGCGGGGACTGAGCCACAAAATCAACTCCTCAGACAGTCTTGAGACATGCATCATGAGGATTGCGGCGCTTGCGCAAAACTCAATTGCAAAATCACGATCCGATACTGCATCGAGGGAGTTTTGGCAGACTCCGTCAAAACCTAGTGTTTTAGCAACGCGGGCCCGATCAATCGGATAGCTGGTGCCAGCCAGAGCAGCAGCACCCAAAGGCAATTGATTCACTCGCGAGCGGCAATCGGCCAAGCGCTGAGAATCCCGGGTAAACATTTCGTAGTAGGCCAGTAGATGATGTCCGAATGTGACAGGTTGAGCCACTTGCAGATGGGTGTGACCCGGCATGATGGTGTTGGCGTGTTGCTCTGCCAAGTTGAGAAAAGCCTCGCGTAAACGTGTGAGGTCCACCAAAATCAAATCAATTTCACTTCTTAGCCATAAACGAATATCGGTGGCGACTTGATCATTACGTGAGCGGCCAGTATGTAGACGTTTGCCCGCATCCCCAATCAATTTGGTGAGCCTGGCTTCAATATTGAGGTGAACATCTTCAAGGGCTAATTGCCAATCAAAGCGTCCAGACACAATTTCTTTTTCGATCTGGGCCATGCCCTTTTGGATGGCCATGAAATCAGCCTTCGAAATGATTTTCTGGGCGGCCAGCATCTCGGCATGGGCTAATGATCCGGCAATATCCACCAGGGCTAGCCGTTGGTCGAAGGCCAGTGAGGAAGTGTAGTGCTGAACTAGGGAATCGACGGGTTCAGCAAAGCGGCCAGACCACGCTTTGGATTTATTGGCTAAAGAATTTTTGGATGAGCTCATAAACACAGTATATTGTGTGTCGTAACAGTTTATTTTAATTCTGAAGTTGCCCTATGAGCCCAACGCGTTTAGTCATTGCCTCTCGTGAGAGCAGGCTTGCCATGTGGCAAGCCGAACATGTTCAAGCATGCCTTAAAAAGTTGTATCCCAACTGCGAGGTCATTATTCTAGGGATGACCACCAAGGGCGATCAAATCTTAGATCGCGCCCTCTCCAAGGTGGGGGGGAAGGGGTTATTTGTGAAGGAGCTGGAAACCGCCCTGGAGGATGGTCGGGCCGATCTTGCAGTGCACTCATTAAAAGATGTGCCGATGGTCATGCCAGAGGGCTTTGATCTGTCCTGCATCATGGTGCGCGAGGACGCGCGTGATGCCTTGATATCGAATAACTATGCAAGCCTGGCTGAGTTACCTGCAGGAGCAGTTGTCGGTACCTCAAGCCTGCGACGTGAAGCGATTATTCGGAGTCAATATCCTCATTTACGCGTTGAGCCATTGCGCGGTAATTTAGACACGCGGATGGCCAAGCTTGACCGTGGTGAATACCAAGCCATCATTTTGGCCGCTGCAGGCTTAAAGCGCCTGGGGATGGGTGCTCGCATTAAAGCTTTATTACCCTATGATCCCCACACCCCAGCGGCAGGCCAAGGGGCATTAGGTATTGAAACCTTGAGCGCACGCCCTGATGTGAAAGCTTGGCTGGCGCCTTTAAATGATTTACCAACTGCCCTTGCAGTAACCGCTGAGCGGGCGGTATCACGTAAATTAGGGGGCTCGTGTGAGGTGCCTCTGGCGGCACACGCACAATGGCAAAACCCTCAAGAGCTCTCGATGCGCTCATATGTAGCTAGCACTGATGGTCGGCAAATTTGTTTGGCATCTGGCTCGCGTGCGATCAGCAATTATCAAGAAGCGGAAGCGTTTGGCTTGGCGATTGCCGATGATCTGATTGCGAAGGGGGCGGCAGCCTTATTGCCGCACTAAATCCGTGAAGGCGTTTGAACCGGCGATCATCGTAACCCGACCGACCGGTCAAGCACGTCGCTTAACTGAATTAATCGAAGCGGCTACGCAGGCAGTTTATCCATCGGTGCGGATGGTGAGTCTTCCGTTACTGACGATTATTCCAAAAAATGATTTAGCGCTCTTAACGCAATTACGCACAGCATTACACCGCGCAACACTGATCATTTTTGTGAGCCCCAATGCGATTGAGTGCGCCATGCGAGCCCTTGATGATGCCAACTCGTCTTGGGAGCAATTAGTGAGCCCTGGGGTAACGATTGGGGTGGTGGGGCAGAGCAGTCAAGAGGCGCTGATCCGGCACGGCCTAGCTAAAGAGTGCATCTTGGTTCCCGCCCAGGACGAATCCGATTCTGATGGTCTATGGAAGGTACTCCAAACCAATTTCACCGACTGGTCCAAGGAATCCGTTTTGATCATTAAGGGTGAAGGGGGTCGTGAGACCCTGATCGAGCAGTTTCGCTCGGTTGGTGCTGACCTTGAGACCCTATCGATCTACTCGCGCATTCCCTTAGATCTTGCAAGCCCAATGTGGCAGTCGTGCGCCGAACTTGATCCACGGTATACCTTATGGACCTTAACATCCTCTGAGGCAGTGCGGCATTTGGGTGAACGCTGTAAAGAGATAAACCGAATTCCAAGACTTGCGATTGAGAAAAGCTCGGCTTTATGCAGTCATGCCAATATCGCAAACGCAGCACAGCAGATTGGTTTTAAAAATATCTCGTTTTGTGAGCCGCGGGACGAGGCGATTAGCCAGTCTGCTGCAACTTGGCTAGCAGAGCAGGTAAAAAGATCTCCATGACTAGTAGGGGGTGGCCATTGAGTTGGTAGAGTGTGCGTCTGGCCCAAACGCGTTTGGGCAGATCCGCATAACGGCGCTGGCAGACTTTCCACTCCGGATGATGGTGGTCCAAACGAACAATTTGCCGAATGGGGCGAAAGCGTCCCTTGAGAACTTTGGCAAATAAAACGGCACCCAAAGGTTTATGACCCAATTTCAGAATCGTATGGTTACTGCCTATGGAGCTCGTGATGGGTAATACGCTCCGCGCCATCACAATTGGCTCACTCTGATCGCACAGCAAAATCTCACGAATTCGCGAGCGATTGATCGGGCGTCGAAAGAATTTTTTTTCGGATGCGACTAAATTTTGTTTGCAATCGGCGAGGATCTGTAATTCCAGGTGCCGATCTTCAGGGTAGAGAAGCGCTTTCTCGAGCTTGCGTGTGAGCGATCCGGTATCGCTTAACCATTCTTGTAATGCCAATGGAGCACCCAAGGGTGCTCCATGATCAAGTTGATGCCAGGTCGATGGGGAGCGAGACTTCCGCCACAACATACAAGGCGCTAATTAATGCTGACGCGGGCTATTTTGAAATGAGCCTGTACGGGAACCAAAGCGCGGCCCTGAACTTTTGCGAGCCTGTCCCCCAAACTTGGGTTTACTGCGTTTAGCAGCCCCAGGGCGATGATTGGGTTTATGTGCGCTCGGTTTTTGTTGGGGCTCAAGACCTACAATTTCTGCAGCGGCCATGGGTTGTTGAGTAAATCGCTCAATGGCTCTGATCTTCACGCGGTCACGATGCTCGGCCAGTGTGATGGCAATGCCATTGCGTCCGGCACGACCCGTACGACCAATACGGTGGGTATAGTCTTCGGGTTTCATGGGAAGACCAAAATTGATCACGTGGCTGATCCGGGGCACGTCAATCCCACGCGCAGCCACATCAGTGGCGACCAAAATACGGGTTTGGCCTTTACGTAACGAATCGAGGCGACGGTTGCGAACGGCCTGAGGCATCGCGCCATGCAGGGCACTCGCTTGATAACCATTGGCACGCAAGGTGTCAGCAATCTTTTCGCTTTCCACTTGGGTGCTCGCGAAGACAACTGCTTGATCGAGCTCGGGGTCTGAGAGCAGATGCTCCAACAGACGATGCTTGTGCGCCATATTGTCAGCCCAATGGAGCTTTTGGGCAATATTGGCATGCGCCTCACCTGCATGGGCAAGCTCAATCCGCTTGGCATCCTTCGTCAGATTTGAAGCAAGGCTCATGATGCGTGGTGCAAATGTCGCTGAGAACATCAGGGTTTGGGAACGGCCTTTGCAACGCTCATCAATTGCCTCGAGATCTTCAGCAAAGCCAAGATCTAACATGCGATCGGCCTCGTCGACGACCAGGCATTCAACTTGGTCTAAGCGAATGGCACGTGAGTTAAATAAATCCAGTAAACGACCGGGAGTGGCCACTACTAAGCTCGCACCTTTAATGGCTTGAATTTGCTTGCCATAGGGCATACCGCCCATGATGGTGGCAATTCGGAGGCTCTTAATACCGCGCGCTAGATTAATCGCATCGGTGGCAACTTGTTGGGCGAGTTCGCGGGTTGGGCACAAAACCAAGATCTTGGGCTGAGCGCGACCAGGCACAGGGCTGCCATGGGGGTTGGCAACAACGAGTTGATGAAGAAGTGGCAATAAAAAGGCAGCGGTTTTACCACTTCCTGTTTGGCTGCTCACCAATAAATCACCGCCCTCGAGGGTCGCAGGAATTACCTGTGCTTGTACGGGGGTGGCTTGGGTATAGCCGAGCGCCTCAATGTTCTTGAGTAAAGGCGCAGCTAAGTTCAGTGAAGCAAATGAATGATTCGTAATTTCAGCAGAATGTGACATGCAATACCCATCCTCTTATAGGATGGTCTCCGGTTGTGCGCCTGGTTTATATAAAGGCGCGATGGTCAAGGGCATCGACCATCAGACAAGCGGCAGCGGGGTAAAAACCAAAACGCTGAAAAATGTAAATTGCTGGGGACGATGTTTCAAAAAGCCCTCCATTATGACACGTTTCCTGTTTATGATCTAGTCATGCTGGATTGGATGAATTTGACCCATGTGGGCGTCGTGCAGTTACCGACCTTTATTCTGGGCACCATTGCGATTGTTTTATTACCGGGCCCAAACTCCCTTTATGTCCTGACAGCTTCCTCCAAGCTGGGCTGGAGGGCGGGGTCATGGGCATCATTGGGCATTGTGGTGGGCGATTCGATTTTGATGGTGGCCATTGTTTTAGGGGCCGCATCGCTCTTACAAAACTCTCCTGGCCTTTTTATGGCATTACGCTGGCTAGGGGCGATTTACTTACTATGGCTAGCTTGGGGCCTGATCCGAGCCGCTTGGAGTCGTTTGCACAAGATCTCCCCACAAAATAGTTCGCAAACAAGCTCCATGCGACTCATGCAAATGCATCCATTTGTAGCTGCGCTTGGCTTATCCCTCACCAATCCCAAAGCCATTTTTTTCTTCATCTCCTTCTTTACCCAGTTTGTGGATCCGCAGTTTGCCAATCCGGCCCTGAGTTTTTTATATCTTGCCATCATCTTGCAGGTGATTAGCATCACCTACTTAAGCGGACTGATTTGGGTTGGTGAAACTCTGGCTCATCGCATTGAGCGTCATCCACAATGGGCAGCTGTGCTGTGGTTTGGGGTCGGCATCTTGTTTATCTATTTTGCGTTACGCTTGCTTATAGGTAATTAATATCACGAATGATTGGAGAGTATTTGTGGCAACGATGACAGAGAAAGCAATATTGGGTGGTGGGTGTTTTTGGTGTCTCGAGGCGGTCTATCAGCGCGTTTCGGGTGTTACCCATGTGATCTCTGGATATGCAGGAGGTCATGTTGTCAATCCAAGTTACGAGGCGGTCTGTTCAGAGTCAACGGGTCACGCCGAGGTTGTTCAAATTGAGTTTGATCCCACCATCATTTCGTATCGGCAGTTGCTAGAAATCTTCTTTGTGATTCATGATCCAACTACATTGAACTACCAGGGCAATGATGTTGGCACGCAATATCGCTCCGTGATTTATGCGCTCAACGAGCGGCAATTACAAATCGCCAATGAGCTAGTCAAAGAGCTTGAGGAGCAAAGACACTTTTCTGATCCGATTGTTACCGAAGTAATCATGGCTCCTATTTTTTATCCCGCGGAGGATTATCACCAGAACTACTACCGCAATCACCCATTTCAAGGATATTGCATGGCGGTCGTTGGACCCAAGGTTAGTAAGTTCAAAAAAACCTTTGCATCCTTACTGAAGGATTAGGGTTCAGTCTTAGGGCGCCAGGCGACTGATGCGCCATGCCTCTTGAGCCTTGGTGTACAAAATGCGATCGTGCAAACGGGAGGGGCGACCTTGCCAAAATTCGATCTTCTCAGGTTTTAAGCGATATCCCCCCCATTGGTCTGGTCGCGGAGGGTTTTTCCCAAATTGTTCTTTAAAGCGTAGCTCTTCCTGTTCTAAAAAAGCACGGCTTTCAATTTCTCGGCTTTGGGGTGAAGCCCAAGCACCAATGCGAGAGGCCGGGGGGCGTTGAAAAAAGTAATCATCGCTTTCAGCCGCACTTAGTTTGGAAACCATGCCGTTAATCCGTACTTGGCGTTCTAACTCGTGCCAATGAAACAGCAGCGCAGCTTGCGGACGGATTGCGAGTTCTTGTCCCTTTTGGCTATCGTAATTCGTAAAGAAACAAAAATCGCCCTGGCTGATCCCTTTTAACAAAACCACTCGGGCTGACGGCGTTCCTGATGCATTCGCTGTAGCAAGTACCATTGCATTGGGCTCCGGGCACTCCGCCTGACTTGATTGCTCAAACCAGGTTTCAAATAGGATGATCGGATCTCTGGGCACCTCATGTTCCAAGAGTTGGCCTGCGGTATAGTTTTTCCGTAAATCGGCTAGGTTTTTACTGATTGAACTCATAGATTGAGTATAAAGAGAGCCTATGGCAAACGAAAGAGTAATTGACGATACTGCCTGTGAAGCTAATTCAACCGCAGATCGACGATTTGCAGGCGTTGCTCGCCTGTACGGCGAGGATGCGTTTACCGCTTTTGGTTGCACCACCGTTGTAGTGATTGGTTTGGGCGGGGTTGGCTCGTGGGCTGCTGAGGCCTTGGCACGCTCCGCTGTTGGGCATGTGGTCTTAGTGGATTTTGATCACATTGCCCCAAGTAATGTTAATCGTCAGTTGCATGCCATCGAGGGAAGTTTTGGCAAGGCCAAGGTGCTGGCCATGGCTGAGCGTCTTCAAGCAATTAATCCAACGATCACGATCACCATGCATGATGTATTTGCGGAGCCAGCCAATTTGGAGCAGATCATTCCCAGAGGCTCATTTGTATTAGATGCCTGCGATGATGTATCGGCAAAGGTAGCGCTTGCTAGTTTTTGTAAAAGTCAGCAGATTTCATTAGTGATGTGTGGAGCGGCAGGCGGCAAGGTTGATCCCACCCGAATTCAGATTGCTGATTTATCTAAAACTACCCAAGACCCTTTGCTAGCCAAAATCAGAGCCCAATTGCGTAAAAACCACTCATTTAGTAGGGATTTGAAGAAATCCATGGGAATTCAGGCCGTTTACTCATCCGAAGCCAGGAGGGGCACAGCCGGTGGGGGTTTGGAATGCTCTGGGTATGGCTCCGGGGTTACCGTAACCGCAGGGTTTGGATTTGCAGCCGCCGCAGCTTGCCTTGCCCAAATAGCCAAATTGCAAGCTTAATATTTTTGCTAAACTCCTGATTTACTTGAAATGATGTTCAGGTAATTGGTTTGTCAACCCTTTGTTTTTTAGAAGCGTTAATGAACTAACCTAATGAAAGCCATTCGTAGCTACATTGGTTTTCTTAGGCTGTTGTATTTCCGTAGGAGACTACGTTTATTAATTTTTTACTTTGGAGTTTTACATGAAAAAGATCGTTGCTATGTTAGTTGCTGGTTTGTTCTCCGCTGGTGTTTTCGCTCAAGCTGCTCCAGCTAAGAAAGACGAGAAGAAAGACGCTGCTAAGCCAGCTGCTGCTGCTCCTGCTGCTAAGCCAGCTGACAAGAAGTAATCCTTTTTGTCTCAAAGAACCCCAGCTTGCTGGGGTTTTTTTTATCCAAAATTTGCCCAGATTGACTAGGGCTATCCCTGTAAGAATTTACTGATTTTTCTGTAAGCAACTATTTCTTATTGTTGTGACATGTATTGATTATTCAGTGGTTTCTCAAAATTGCTTAATTATTAATTTCATTCTTGATACTTCTATAGTTTTCAAGCACTAGTTTCAATCGTATTCGCTCCATAGACTTTCATGCGGTGGCGTTGTGCCACCGTCATCATGAAAGGAGTTCTCTTGGAGAAGAATGAAGGCTTAAAGCGCCATCTCAAAGTCAGACACATTCGCTTAATGGCTTTGGGTTCGACAATTGGTGTCGGATTATTTTTAGGATCTGCCACCGCAATTCAAATTGCAGGACCATCTATTTTGCTTGCCTATTTCTTGGCTGGCATGGTTGCATTTGTGGTTTTGCGAACCTTAGGTGAAATGGCTGTCCATGAACCAGTGACAGGATCATTTGCCACTTATGCCAATACCTACGTTAATCCCTTAGCCGGATATATGGTGGGTTGGGGATACTGGACCTACTGGGTGGTAGTGGCCATTGCAGAAGTTACGGCAGTTGGTATCTATATGGGGGTTTGGTTCCCAGATATACCGCAATGGATTTGGGCGCTATCGTCCATCATTCTCATGGGACTCATTAATCTAATTGCTGTCAAAGTATTTGGTGAGTTTGAGTTTTGGTTTGCGCTCATCAAAATTATGGCGATTGTGCTCATGATTGCTCTGGGCTGCTCGGTCATCTTCTTTGGGTTTACCAATGATTGGGTGCCGATGGGGCTAAGTAATCTTTGGCAGCATGGCGGATTCTTTCCGAACGGCTTTAGCGGATTTTTGCTCTCCTTGCATATGGTGCTGTTTGCCTATGTCGGTATTGAAATGATCGGCTTATCTGCGGGTGAGGCACAAAATCCAAAACAGACGATTCCGATGGCAATTGATTCGCTTATTTGGCGCATTCTGATTTTTTATCTGGGCGCACTGATGGTGATCTTAGCTATCTTTCCTTGGAATGAAGTCGGTCAACAAGGTAGTCCATTTGTGGCCATGTTTGAGCGCATTGGCTTGCGTGAGGCCGCAGGTATTATTAATTTCGTAGTAATTACCGCAGCCTTATCTGCCTGTAACGCTGGTGTATTTAGTGGCGGACGCTTGCTATACGCCCTGTCGGCTAATGGGTATGCACCAAAGCCTTTTGTAAAGCTATCAAACAGCGGTGTTCCGCATCGCGCTGTGATCGGAACGGTTTTCGTACCCATGGCGGGCGTGGTGCTGAACTATTTTGTCCCTGAGAAGGCATTCCATTACATGATGGCAGCCGTTACTTTCGTGGGCCTTATGGTTTGGATTTCCATTCTGTATACCCACTATCGCTTTCGGGCCAGCCTTAGCAAGGACCAACTTGCCCAACTATCGTATCGCGCTCCGTGGTGGCCTTATTCCAGCTGGTTTGCCCTGGCCTTCATTGCGCTCGTCATTGTCTTGATGAGTTTTCATGAGGATGCGCGTATGGCATTAATTGTGGGTCCCATCTTATTAACCATTTATTTGATCCTGTATTTCGTATTGGGGATCGATAAAAAACACGTACTTCAATTAGGAGAGCAAAAATGATTATTGGTATTCCAAAAGAAATTAAAAACAATGAGTTTCGAGTTGGCTTAACCCCCAGTCTAGTCCATGGCCTTACGCGCCAGGGCCACGCGGTATTGGTCGAAAAAAATGCCGGTGCTCACATTGGGTTTATGAATGAGCAGTACCAAGCAGCCGGAGCAACGCTCATCGAAAATGCGCAAACAGTCTTTGCAGATGCTGAGTTGATTGTGAAAGTGAAAGAGCCGCAGCCACAGGAGTGTGCAATGCTTCACGAGGATCAAACCCTCTTTACCTATTTACATTTGGCCCCCGATCCAGTCCAGACACAAGCATTAATCGAGTCCAAAGCCATTTGTATTGCGTATGAGACGGTGACCTCATCGAGCGGTGCATTGCCATTGTTGGCGCCCATGAGTGAGGTGGCTGGGCGGATGTCCATTCAGGCGGGGGCCGCGCATTTGGAGAAATCCAAAGGAGGCTCTGGATTATTGTTGGGGGGCATTCCTGGGGTTGCTGCTGCAAAGGTATTGATCTTGGGTGCAGGCGTTGTAGGACGTCATGCCTTACAAATTGCAGTTGGTATGGGCGCGCACGTGAGCATCATGGATCGCGACTTAGATCGATTGCGGCAGATTGATGCGCTCTACGGTAATCGGGTGCAAACTCTATTCTCTGATCAGCAGAGCATTGAGAATGCAGTGAGAGATAGTGATTTGGTGATTGGCGCAGTGTTATTGCCGGGTGGCTCGGCTCCTAAATTAGTGACCAAGGACATGATCGGGCAGATGCGAGCCGGATCTGTTCTAGTCGATGTAGCGATTGACCAAGGTGGTTGCTTTGAGACCTCACGACCTACGACCCATGCAGAGCCCACTTATGTTGAGCATGGAGTCATTCATTATTGTGTAGCCAATATGCCGGGTGCTGTTGCTCGAACATCGACAATTGGTTTAACCAATGCGACCTATCCCTTCATTGAACAGATTGCCAACCTTGGGGTAATGGAGGCACTGCGTCTGAACTCACACTTGAGGAATGGCTTGAGCGTGTATCAAGGACAACTTACTTCTGCACCAGTCGCTCGGGCGCAGAAGCGGTCGTATATTTCAGCAGATGAGGCGTTACTCCGCCCTGATTTAGTCGAGGTCTGTGACTAAGGAGGCGAGCGTTTCATGGGGGAGGGTTTCGACATGCATGGGGTATCCCTTGTGGTCGCAACCCACCATCATTTGAGCACCAGCCTTGAGTGCCTCTTTCATGGCTGGTGTTACTGGAATACGCAGGAAGTGCACGGCCGAGGTTTTCTCGGTCGTTGCTCGCTCTAAATCCTCGTCGGCAATCGCATAGACCCGTGGCTGACCTTCAACTTCAATAAAAATCTGATCTTCCACACCAACCAACTTAGCAAGTGCTACGCGACGATCCGCTTCATTAGGGTATTCAATCATCATGGTGACCTTGAAGTCTGAACCACTGGGTACCATAGGGTTGTAGGCATCTAATTCATCTTGAATGCCTTCGTCTTCAAAGGTTTTCTCAACGCGTAACATCTCTTGAATCTGATAACGCATTAAGAACTCGTTTTCAAAAATCAGTGTGAGATGCTCACCCAAATGCACGGTACGCAGTTTGCGTTCTGCAATGGCGCGCGCTCTCATTTCAGGGCGTGCTTTGTGATAAGCCTCTAGGCTTAATAAACTATCGCGAGTAATTTTTCCCATTTCGATTGATCCTGTTGTCATGATTTAGAGTCCGTAGGCCTTAGCCATTAATGTGAGTGGGTGAGCCATCGTGGTCTTCGGCAAACCCAGTTCATCCATCCCTTGGGCAATATGGTGCCCAGCAAGTTGGCAGTCGGAGCTAATATAGTTCGGTGATTCTTCAGCCATGCTGCGGAACACTGGACGTCCAATCTTCATTGCCATCGCATGAAACTCTTTCTTGACACCCCAGGTGCCAGAATGGCCTGAGCAGCGCTCAACCACATTCACTTCAGTCCCTGGAATGAGTTTCAATGCTTCAGCGGTTTTCTGGCCGACATTTTGTACGCGCGAATGGCAAGCAACGTGATAGCTGACATGGCCTAATTCTTCTTTGAAGTCTTGGTTCAAGAGACCATCTTTGCTGCGCGCAATAAAGTATTCAAAAGGATCCCACATGGCATCTTTGACTGCTTGTACATCGGCATCATCCGGGAACATCAATGGCAGTTCTTGTTTGAACATCAAGGTGCAGGATGGAATTGGAGTCACGATGGCGTAGCCCTCACGCGCCAATTTAGCAAGCTTAGGAATGTTCTTGTCCTTATTTTCTTTCACGGATTCAAGGTCACCCAATTCGAGTTTAGGCATGCCACAGCAAGCCTCTTTATCAACCAGCGCATACGGAATCTGATTGTGATTCAGAATCTTGATGAGGTCTTGACCAATACCAGGCTCGTTGTAGTTGATGTAGCAGGTTGCATAGATGGCTACTTTGCCAGGGGTGCGTTGACCATCTTTAACTGGAAACGCCGCCGATGCCTTGGCCAATTGTGGGAAGGTCTTAGCAGCATACTCCGGAACCCATGCTTTTTTATCAACGCCCAGGGCGCCTTCCATCATTAATCGAGTAACACCTAAATTATTGACGGCATTGACTGCTTGGGTCACGATTGGAATGCCTGCAAATTGACCTAGCTTGTCGGTCGAGGACAGCAGTTTGTCACGGAAAGTCGTTTTACCCTCCTTGAAGGCGACCGCTTTGGCGCGCAACATCAAGTGTGGGAAATCAATATTCCATGGGTGGGGTGGGGTATAGGGACATTTGGTCATGTAACAAACATCACACAGATAACACTGATCAACCACCTTTTGATAATCTGCTTTCGCCACTCCCTCCACCTCACCTTCTTCGGTCGCATCGACAAGATCAAAAAGGGTGGGGAATGAGCCGCACAGGTTGACGCAGCGACGGCAACCATGGCAAAGATCGAACACCCGTTCCATCTCGGCTTCGAGCTTTTCGGTGTTGTAGAAGTCCGGATTCGTCCAGTCCAGGGGGTGTCTGGTTGGGGCTTCGAGATTACCTTCGCGTAAAGTCATGGGATTGCTTTCGTGGAAAAATTAAGATGAACGCAGTTTAGGGTTTTTTCCTATGATAGCCAAATTGTATTAATTAAAAATATTGATAGATTTTATTTAAATAATTGATTTATATGGATTTTTATGGATTATTGATTTCTACCGGGGTCGTTGCCCTCGCGGAAATCGGGGACAAGACCCAGCTTTTATCGTTGATGCTCGCTGCGCGCTACCCCAAGCATGCCTGGCCGATTCTTTGGGGGATCTTGCTGGCAACCCTGGGTAACCACGCCTTAGCTGCCTATGTGGGGCATTGGGTTGCTGGGCTACTCAGCCCTGATTTACTTCGTTGGATTCTGGGAATTGGATTTTTAGCCCTTGGTGCTTGGCTACTGATCCCCGATAAACTCGATGAAGACCAAGTTGCAAAACCAGCAAAAGGAGCTTGGGCAATTTTTGTTTTGACCACTACTTTGTTTTTCATTGCCGAGATGGGTGATAAAACCCAAATCGCCACAATTGCTCTGGGTGCGAAGTACGACAGTGTTGTGTCCGTAACGATCGGAACCACACTTGGCATGATTCTGGCAAATGCCCCGGCAGTTTGGCTTGGCAAACAATTTACTCAGCGCTTACCAATTACGTGGGTGCATCGCATTGCGGCTATGATTTTCATTCTGCTTGGAACAGCGACCCTGGTTTGGGGCGGGGATCTCGCGTAAGCATCAAGTCAAGATCCAACTAAAATCGTTTCATGCGAACTGATTCTGCCAAGCGCTTTTTGCGCCTTCAATACAAAGCCCCTGATTATCAATTTGGCCAAGTAGAACTCGATATTGAGTTAATGCCCCAACGTACCCTCGTGCATAGTCGCATTGAGGTGATCCCGAGTGAGGTAACGCAAACTACCAAAGACGAGCTTCCCCTCATCTTGGATGGTGAAGATCTTGAGTTCATTAGCCTGCGTATCAATGGCGAGACGCATCGCCATTTAGAGCTTACGCCGGGGAGATTGGTGATTCATGATCTGCCCCATCAAGGTAAGCAGCGGTTTGTGATTGAAATCAAAACGGCATGCATTCCCGAGAAAAACACTTCATTGATGGGGCTGTATGTTTCGCGTGGCAATTTCTTTACGCAGTGTGAGGCAGAGGGTTTTCGCAAAATCACGTATTTCCAGGATCGTCCAGATGTAATGGCACGCTATCGGGTGACCTTGCGAGCACTCAAAGCAGATTACCCAGTCTTGCTCTCGAATGGTAATTTGATTGCCAAAGAGGATTTGGCCGATGGTTGGCACAGCGCTATCTGGGAAGACCCATTTCCGAAGCCCTCTTATCTGTTTGCCCTAGTGGCTGGCAAATTGGTTTGTTTCGAGGATGTCGTCACGTCTTGCAGTGGCGATAAAAAACTGTTGCAAATTTGGGTTGAGCCCCGCGATCTACATAAAACCCATCACGCGATGGACTCGCTAAAGCGATCGATTGTTTGGGATGAGAAACGCTATGGGCTAGAGCTTGATTTAGAGCGATTCATGATTGTGGCCGTGAGTGATTTCAATATGGGGGCGATGGAGAACAAGGGTCTCAATATCTTTAATACCAAATTTGTACTTGCGGATGCGCAAACGGCGACGGATACCGATTTTGCCAACGTAGAGAGCGTGGTAGCGCACGAGTATTTTCATAATTGGACGGGCAACCGGGTCACTTGTCGGGATTGGTTTCAGTTGTCGCTGAAAGAGGGTTTAACGGTCTTTCGGGATCAGGAGTTTTCAGCCGATCAAATGGGTACAGAGTCTGGCAGGGCGGTTAAACGCATTGACGACGTGCGTTTATTGCGCCAGCTACAGTTTCCCGAGGATGCGGGACCCATGGCCCACCCGATTCGTCCTGACGAATATCAAGAAATCAATAATTTCTATACCGTTACTGTCTATGAGAAGGGCGCCGAAGTAGTGCGCATGTATCAAACGATGCTCGGTGTCGATGGCTTTCGTCGCGGCATGGATTTGTATTTCAAGCGTCATGACGGCATGGCGGTCACCTGCGATGAGTTCATCGCCGCAATGGCGGATGCTAATGGGCGTGATCTCAGCCAGTTTAAAAACTGGTACAGCCAATCGGGCACCCCACGGGTTCAAGTGAGGGAGCAATTTGATTCGCGCAAGCACGAGTACCGCTTGACCCTCAAGCAATCTTGCCCGCCGACTCCCGGGCAAACAACCAAACAGCCCTTTCATATTCCATTGAAAGCCAGTTTGTTATTTGAACCAGGTGTATCCATCAGTTCAAAAGAAGCTCAGTATTTTGGTCAAGAGGTATTGCTGGAGCTGACCCAGCCGGAGCAAACCTGGGTGGTGAAGCACATTCCTGCTAAACCCGTGCTTTCGATCAATCGGGATTTCTCGGCACCGATTGTGCTCGAGCATGAGCAAAGTGAAGCAGAGCTGCTTGCTCTCATGGCCAATGAAACGGATTCCTTTAACCGCTGGGAGGCTGTGCAAAAGCTAGCCCAGCAATTGATTTTGACAGATCGAGAGCCAGATCGGCGATTGCAAGAGGCCTACCGTGGATTGCTAGTCGATCCGCAACTGGACCCAGCCTTTAAGCAACTTCTCTTTACGCTGCCAGCCGAAACCTATTTGTATGAGCAGACTCAATCCGTTGATCCTCAGCAACTGCACTGGGCGCGCAGAGGCTTTAGGTCAACGCTAGCAAAAGCACTCAAATCCGATTGGGCAAAAGCCTACCGCTCGCTACGAACCTCGGCGAGCTATAGCCCGGATGCAAGAAGTATGGGTCGGCGCGCTCTCAAAAATGATGCGCTCATGATGCTCTTGGAAACCAAGGACGCTCAGTGGTATGAGGTGGCTGAAGAGCAGTACGAGCTAGCAAACAATATGACCGATCGCTTTGCTGCATTACAGGCCCTTGTATTTGCTGACGCACCGCAGGCCGAGAATGCCTTAGCGGATTTTTATCAGCGCTTTGCCGAAGACCCGCTCGTAGTTGATAAGTGGTTTGCTTTGCAGGCCACTCGACCACCACAAACTAAGGGTCAGTCTGTGCTTGGTCACGTTCAGGCGCTCATGCGTCACCCTGCTTTTCAGATGAATAACCCCAATCGGGTACGCAGCCTTATTCATGCATTTTGTTTGAGTAACCCCGGTGGATTTCATGGAGCCGAGGGCGTGACCTATGCCTATTGGGCTGAGCAAGTGATTGCACTTGATGAGATCAATCCCCAAGTAGCGGCACGACTGGCTCGTGGTTTAGATCGCTGGCAGCAGTTTGCACCGCGCTATCAAACCCCGATGAAAGTGGCACTAGAGACCGTAGCAGCAGTTAGCCATCTTTCTCCTGATGTTCGCGAGGTTGTCTCCAAAGCATTGGCAAGCATCCATCCCAGCACCCGATCAAGGCATTGATTTTGCTAGGATAAAATTACAGACTTCATGTAATCTTGTTGTCAAGGTTTATGCCGGAATAGCTCAGTTGGTAGAGCAGCGCATTCGTAATGCGAAGGTCGTAGGTTCGATTCCTATTTCCGGCACCAAGTTGCCCCTCAAATAAATGCCTAAAGTACGGGTTTTCACTAGTCAGTACGGGTTTTACTTATGTGAAAATTTTCGTTTGTTGATGCCTGTCAATTTTTGTCTAAAACTTTTATTGAAGAATTAGTCATCAAAGTTGATGCATAACAAAATTAATAACTTTGAAAACTTATTTGGAGGAGCATCCATGCATTTGAAATTCAAATCCACATTGTTGAGCGTTGCGTTAGTGGCTGGTTTTGCTGCTACGACTACCGCTCAGGCTCAGGCTAAGTGGGAGCCAACAAAACCTGTTGAATTCATAATCTCTGCTGGCCCTGGTGGCGGTGCTGATCAAATGGCGCGGGTGATTCAGGGAATTGTTTCTAAAAATAATTTGATGAAGCAGTCCATGATTCCCGTGAACAAGGGTGCCGGTGCTGGTGCTGAGGGGTATTTGGCAATCAAGGAAGCCAAAGGTGATCCCCATAAGATTATTATCACCCTCTCGAATCTGTTCACAACCCCACGCGCAACTGGTGTGCCATTTAAGTGGCAAGACATGACCCCAGTCGCAATGCTGGCGCTCGATCAGTTCGTATTGTGGACCAACACTGAGAAAGGTTATAAGTCTGCGAAGGATTATGTGGATGCTGCTAAAGCTGCGGGTCCTGGTAAGTTCAAGATGGGTGGAACTGGTTCAAAGCAAGAAGACCAAATCATCACCGTAGCACTTGAGAAAGCAACTGGCGCTAAGTTTACGTATGTTCCATTTGCTGGTGGTGGTGCAGTAGCGGTCCAATTAGTTGGTAATCACGTGAACTCTACCGTCAATAACCCAATTGAAGCCGTTGCTCAGTGGCGCGCTGGCAAGTTAACTGCGCAGTGCGTATTTGACACACAGCGCATGCCATACAAGGAGAAAATGACAGCTACGCAATCTTGGAATGATGTTCCAACCTGCCGTGAAGTGGGTGTAAATACGGACTATGTCATGTTGCGCGGTATTTTTATGCCACCTGGCGTGACCCAAGCACAAGTCGATTTTTACATCGATCTGTTTAAAAAAGTTCGTGAGACACCGGAATGGAAGAAATTCATGGCCGATGGCGCATTTAACCAAACCTTCATGACTGGTAAAGAGTTTACAAACTGGCTTGAAAAGGCAGATGCTACCCACGCTCAGTTGATGAAAGAGGCTGGATTTATTGCCAAGTAATTGTTAGCGATGAAATAAGACCTCATGGCGAGGTCTTATTTTTTTAGTAATCGAATAAAGAGAAGAGTGAAGAATGTCCGAGAATTCAAATCATGATTCAGTCGTAAGTGTGCGTACGATGGAAATCATCACCGCCCTTATGTTTATCGTCGTCGGCGTTGTGGTGATGGTGGGGAGCTTAAAGCTTGGCGCTAAATGGGGCAGTGATGGTCCTGAGTCAGGCTATTTCCCTTTCTACATTAGCCTGATTATTTTGATTTGTAGTTCGGTGACCTTGATTCAGTCGATTCGCGCTAAAGAGCTTGCTGATGAGACATTTGTTGAGAGAGAACCATTTCGGCAGGTGACGGCGGTTCTCATTCCGGCAGCCCTGTTTGTTTTGGGTGTTCAGCTAATCGGTATCTATGTTGCCGGCCTCCTCTACATTACCTTTTTCATGGTTTGGCTTGGAAAGTATGCAGTTTGGAAAGCGCTGGCCGTGGGACTGGGTGTCAGCATCGCGCTTTACATGATGTTTGAGTATTGGTTTCAAATTCCGTTGCCACATGGTTCGTTGTTTAACCCCCTGGCTATGTTTGGTTTGCAGTAAGCAAAGCATCCACTACAAGATTAAATAAAAGGAGCAAACGTGGAAGAAATTAACGCGCTATTTGGAGGCTTTGCCGTAGCATTGTCACCCTACAACGTCATGTTGATGTTGATCGGAGTGATCCTCGGAGTGATTATTGGGGTATTGCCTGGACTTGGCGGTGCGAATGGCATCGCAATTTTGTTACCCTTAACGTTCACCATGTCGCCAACTTCGGCGATCATCATGCTTTCCAGTATTTACTGGGGCGCTTTATTCGGTGGAGCGATTACCTCCATATTATTTAATATTCCAGGCGAGCCGTGGTCGGTTGCGACAACATTTGACGGTTATCCAATGGCACAAAATGGCAAAGCAGGTGAGGCCCTAACAGCCGCCTTTACCTCATCGTGTATCGGTGCCGTGTTTGCAGTCGTTGTGATCACATTCTTGGCCCCACTCGTTGCAAAATTTGCTTTGCAGTTCGGACCCCCTGAATTCTTTGCGGTTTACTTATTAACCTTCTGTAGTTTTGTGGGCATGAACAAAGGCTCACCTTTCAAAGTTCTGTCCGCAATGATGCTTGGTTTTGCCTTGGCTGCTGTGGGAATGGATACCGTTACTGGTCAATTACGCTTAACTTTTGGCTCATCGGAGTTGATGCGCGGCTTTGATTTCTTAATCGCGGTGATCGGCCTCTTTGGTATTGGTGAAATTCTGCAATCGATGGAAGAGGGTCTTAAGTTCTCAGGTAAGAGTGCCAAGATCAAAGCAAAAGTTGTTTTTGAAACTTGGGCACAGTTACCTAAATACTGGGCAACATCTCTGCGTAGCTGCCTAATTGGTTGCTGGATGGGGATTACTCCTGGCGGCGCAACTCCTGCCTCATTTATGAGCTACGGCGTTGCAAAGCAAATGGCCAAAAATAGGAATAATTTTGGTAAGGGTGAAATGGAGGGTATTGTTGCTCCCGAGACCGCTGCTCACGCTGCGGGTACCGCAGCTTTGCTACCGATGCTTTCTTTAGGTATTCCTGGTTCACCAACCGCTGCGGTGTTATTGGGCGGCCTCTTGATTTGGGGTTTACAGCCGGGACCACTTTTGTTTGTTGAGAAGCCAGACTTTGTTTGGGGCTTAATCGCGAGTATGTACTTGGGTAACATTGCTGGTCTATTTGTGGTCTTGACCTGTGTGCCAATTTTTGCCTCAATCTTAAGAATCCCATTCTCAATCATTGCACCGGTCATCATCGTTATTTGTGCTGTTGGCGCATTTACTGTGAACAATGCGATGTTCGATGTTTGGCTAATGTTAGGCTTTGGTGTCTTGGGCTATCTCTTTAAGAAGCTCGACTACCCGATGGCGCCGATGGTTCTTGCCTTGGTATTGGGGGATCGTGCTGAAGATTCGTTCCGTCAAGCGATGCTCGTATCTCAGGGCAGTTTGGGTATCTTCTTCTCCAACTATCTGGTTGGTACGATTACCGCCCTTGCATTGATCATGCTCTTCTGGCCTCTAATTTCAAAGTTAAGGCAAAAGAGGGCATAACTTTTGAGGTTGAGTCAAAATAAAAAGGGGGCGCAAGCCCCCTTTCTCTATCCAAAGGTATTCTGGATAAAATACCAAAATGCGTTTTTCACATCAAAAACTGATTCATTGGCTTTGTGCCATTACTTTATCGTGGAGCGCTCTTACCCCGTCGTTGGCGCAAGCCTTTTCTCAATCTGCCGGTGAAAGCTTCCTCACCATGGAACTCTGTGTGGTTGATGGTTCCAAGCAAACCATTAACGTAGATACCGAAGCACCAGTTGCCATGTCTAATGACTGTCCCTATTGCGTAGCGCAGTCTCTGGCCCCTCTTAGCCTTTTAACCAATCTTGAATTTGCAACCCCCGCAACACCCATATTGACACCCAGTTTGTATTTGGAGTCCGCAAAAACTCTATTTGTATGGGTCAAGTTACCTTCTCAGGGCCCACCTTCAAACCATTGCATCTGATTTGATTGGCAGGGGTTTGATTCGCCCCCTCATGCAATGCAGTTTTCATTTGAAGGATTCAATATGAGCATTAACTTTTTACAAGCAGTGACAGCAAGCGCTCTGATCGCATTTTCAGGCTACTCTTTGGCACATAACGATATGAAGAATCCTGAGTATCGACTTGGGCAACTGAAGATTGGGAACCCCTATGCGCGTGCGACGGCCCCAGGGCAAAAAGCCGCGGGTGGATTTATGAAGATTGAAAATAAGGGAGCTGCCGATCAATTGATTGCCGCAAGCTCGCCAGTGGCTGGCGAGACGCAATTGCATACCATGGCAATGGATGGCAACGTCATGAAAATGCGCGAGGTGAAGGCAATTGATGTGCCGGCTAATGGCTCTGTGGACCTTAAGCCAGGTGGTTTGCACCTGATGTTTATGGATATCAAGACCCCATTAAAAGCAGGCGAAGCGGTCCCTGTTAAGTTGAAATTCCAGAAAGCCGGTGAAGTTGAAATCAAAGTGCCCGTACGTGATATGAGCTCAGGTTCGGGCCACATGAAGCACTAGTCAGACCCCGGTCATACAGCCTGCCTCGCCGTGAGCGGTTCAGGCTGTATCGAGCGAAGTTCATTAATCTAGATTTCGGTCGGTAACAGCCCCTTTGCTGGCAGAGCTCGCTAAACGGGCATATTTGGCCAATAAACCCCGTGTATAGCGGGATTTTGGCTGTTTCCAGGCAGCGCGTCGTTTGGCGATCTCCTCGTCTGGCACATTGAGCTGGATTAATAGCTTGTGCGCATCGATCGTCACCGAGTCACCCTCTTCAATCAGGGCAATCGTGCCGCCCACAAAGGCTTCAGGAGCCACATGACCGACGACCATTCCCCAGGTACCGCCTGAGAAGCGCCCATCGGTAATCAGTCCGACGGTCTCACCAAGCCCCTGACCGACAAGAGCTGAAGTAGGCGCTAACATTTCTCGCATGCCGGGACCGCCTTTGGGGCCCTCATACCGAATCACGACCACATCACCATGCTTAATTTCCTGGGCCATGATGGCGGCCATTGCCTCGTCTTCGGAGTTAAACACTCGTGCAGGACCAGTGATCGATGGATTCTTGAGGCCGGTAATTTTTGCAACACAACCCTCGGGCGAGATGTTGCCTTTGAGGATGGCGAGGTGACCTTGAGCATAAATCGGGTTATCTAAGGTCCGAATGACCTTCTGATCAGTTCGCGGTTTAGACGGAACATCCTTTAGAGTCTCTGCAATCGTTTTGCCAGTGATGGTCATGCAATCGCCGTGGAGTAGGCCGCCATCTAGCAAAATCTTCATGACCTGCGGAATGCCCCCCGCTAAATGCAGATCGGGTGCCAAATAGGTGCCCGAGGGTTTCATATCCGCAATCACGGGGACGCGTTTACGAATACGCTCAAAGTCATCAATCGTCCAATCAATCTCCGCAGCGCTTGCAATTGCTAAGAAGTGCAAGACAGCATTGGTCGAACCACCCACGGCCATAATGACGCTTACCGCATTCTCAAGGGATTTTTTGGTAATGATGTCGCGCGGCCGAATGTTCTTTTTAATGGCTTCAACTAAGACGCGTGCGGACTCAGCTGCACTATCGACTTTCTCCTGATCGACGTTGGACATCGTTGAAGAGTAGGGCAGGCTCATACCCAGCGCTTCAAATGAAGAGCTCATGGTATTGGCGGTGTACATACCCCCACAAGAGCCACTGCTGGGGCAGGCATTTTGCTCAACACCTTTGAGGTCAACCTCGCTTAAGCGTCCGGAAGTAAATTCACCAACGGCCTCAAAGGCAGAAACGATATTGAGCTCCTTGCCTTTGTAGTGCCCGGCTTTGATCGTGCCGCCATAGACATAGATCCCGGGAACATTGGTGCGCGCCAGAGCAATCATGCCACCAGGCATATTTTTGTCGCAGCCGCCAATTACTACTACGCCGTCTTGCCAAAGGCCATTGACACAAACCTCAATACTGTCCGCAATCACCTCGCGTGAGACCAGGGAGTATTTCATGCCTTCGGTGCCCATACCGATACCGTCGGAGACCGTGGGAGTGCCGAATACCTGGGCCTTAGCACCCGCCTTTTCAAGAGCGTCAATTGCGGCGTCTGCTAACTTTTGTAGGCCACTATTACATGGTGTAATGGTGGAATGGCCGTTAGCGACACCCACCATGGGTTTCACAAAATCCTCTTCTTTGTAGCCCATTGCGTAGTACATCGATCGATTGGGTGCACGAGCCACCCCTTCGGTCACCATGCGTGAACGCTCATTCATACGTTTTGAAGCTTGTTTTTGGTCTGCCATTTATTTGAGTCTCCGCGATTAAATTGCCATCATTTCAAAGCTATCTTTTCCCGCCCCACAATCTGGGCATGCCCAGTCGGCAGGGACATCATCCCATTTGGTACCAGGCGCAATGCCGTCCTCGGGCCGACCCGCTGATTCGTCATAAATAAAGCCGCAAACAATACAAAGGTAGGTTCTCATGGGATTGGGATTCACTGATTGGGATAGAAAGGGTATTTTAGGGATGTCCGGCAAAGTTAGCCTCATAGCTAATAGCCAGCCCAGTCATGGGGGGTTACATTGTTGATCTATAAGTAATTTCAAGGTAATGATAAGCGATGACGCGATTAACCGGTACCGTCTATCTCATCGATGATGACAACTCAATGAGGGATTCATTGGCGCGGATGCTGCGCGATGTTGGCTATACCGTTCAAGATTTTGAGAGTGCCACCTCGTTTTTACAAAATTCATTACCGGTTGCGCCCGCCGTGATTGTGCTTGATATGCAAATGCCCGATGTTAATGGTCTGGATCTGATGGAGCGATTGGACAAGTTGGGTCGTAAAACCCCTATCGTATTCCTAAGTGGCCAAAGCCATCCCCAACAGATCGTCAAGGGTCTCAAAAAGGGCGCGCTGGATTTTCTATTTAAGCCCTTTAATATCGATGAGCTCTTGCAGGCCGTTGATCAAGCGCTTGATTATGACCAGAAACAACTTAAGCGCAATTTAAAAGATGGGGAAATTAAGCGTAACTTTAATACGCTAACGCCACGAGAAAAAGAGGTGTGCGCCTTACTCGTGGAGGGCCTCATGAATAAAGAAATTGCCGAACGTCTGGGTACTACCGATGCCACGATTAAGGTCCACAAAGCCAGGGTCATGGAAAAGATGCAAGCCCACTCCTTGCAGGATTTGGTGAAATTCTATTTAGAGGCCAATCTGGCTAAGTAAATATTAGCCCTGAAGTAAATAGCCAAATATGGGAATTTATGTAATATTTGGTACATAAATAGAATTTACGCTAAATATATAACGTATTGATTCTAATTAAAATAATAATAAAAATTAAATAAAAAGCGAGACGCATTTGGTGATGAATAAACGTGTTCCAGATGTTCGGGGAGGAGTTCTCAAAAAGGCTCGCGAAGCCAAAGGACTCACTGTCTCTGAATTAGCTACAAAAGTTTGTTTTTCAATTAAACAAATTGAGCAACTTGAAAGTGGCGAGAAGAGCCATTTCTATTCGCTAGCGATTAAAGCCAATGCAGCAAAACGTGTTGCTGACGAGCTGGGCATCAGTCATGAAGAGGTATTTGATTTTGGACCTGACTTAGTTGAAGCAGCAAAGGCTCCCCAAGAAAGCGTGATTGAAACTGCAAAGCCATCTCCAAGACCTGAAGCGAAACCGAATGCTACTGAGGTTGCGGATAAAAAAGAATCCCAGCAGAAATCTGCAGCAGTAAAAAAGAATACCGAACAAAAAGTAGAGCAACTGGAGCGATTTGAAGAAGCTCCGCCACCGGCCATTCAAAAAAATCGTAGCCTTTATTATTTTGGTGGCGCCGCGGTAGTTGCTGCGATTGGAATCGTGATGCTCACTATGAATCAGCCGCAGCCTATCAAGCCCACTGAGATTGCAAAGCTACCATCGGAAACAATTTCAGCAGAGCCAAAAAAGGAGGAGGCGGCAACACCTAACCCAACTGCCATTGCTAGCGCTCCCCAGCTTAGTACTTCACCGGCAATGGATAGTTGCCCATCTGAAGATGCCAGTACAAGAAGCTACCGTATGTCTTCTGCATCAAAGCCTGGCAATATGGTTCACGTGCAAAGCCGAAGTGCGCAAACAATCTGCATAAAAGATGCAAGCGGCAAACTGGAGAAAAAGAGCCTAGAAGCAGGGGGCTCGTATTCCTTTTATGGAAAAGCCCCCTTTGTGGTGATGACCTCTAGCTTAGGTCAAACAGATCTATTTTTTCAGGGGTACAAGGTCAAAATTGATAACCCCAACTCCAAGAGCATTATCTTGGAGGAAGTGTCGTTTTAAACCGCAGCGTCGTCTACTTCGCCCGTCCGAATCCGAATGGCTTGCTCAACGGGGCTGACAAAAATTTTGCCATCACCAATTTTGCCAGTGCGCGCTGCTTTGATAATAGACTCGGTGACGGTTTCAACGAGGTTATCCGCAACGACCACTTCAACCTTCACCTTGGGCAAAAAATCGACCACGTATTCAGCGCCACGATAGAGTTCGGTATGACCCTTTTGACGACCAAAGCCTTTCACTTCGGTAACGGTGAGGCCTGTTACACCAACTTCGGCAAGTGCCTCGCGAACTTCATCGAGTTTGAAGGGTTTGATAATGGATGTGATTAGTTTCATAGTGTCTCCTTAGACTCAATCATACTCAAGGATGATGACTTACTCATTTCCCCATCTTTTTTAGGACTAGAGTTTGGCACCTGATGTAATCGGGTAGCGCCAATCACGACCAAAAGCGCGTGCAGTAATGCGCACGCCTGGAGGTGCCTGACGACGTTTATATTCATTGATTTGAATGAGGCGTGTAATTTTTTGCACTGCCGCAGAATCATAGCCTGCTGCAATGATCTCAGCGCTGGACTGATTCTGTTCCATATGGCGCGCCAAGATCGCATCCAGAATTTCGTAAGGGGGGAGACTATCTTGATCGGTTTGATTGGGGCGTAATTCTGCGGATGGTGCGCGCGTCAGAATCCGCTCGGGGATCACTGGCTTGATTTGATTACGAAAGCGGCACAATTGATAAACCAAGGTCTTGGCTATATCTTTAATTACGGCAAAGCCCCCGGCCATGTCGCCGTAGAGGGTGCAATAGCCAACGGCCATCTCACTCTTGTTGCCAGTGGTGAGAACCAAGCGACCAGTTTTATTGGAGAGGGCCATCAAGATGGTGCCGCGTACTCGAGCCTGAATATTTTCTTCCGTGGTGTCGCTCGGTAAATTGGTAAATTGCACGCGTAATGCATCTTCAAAAGCCATCACCGGCTCCTGAATCGAAATCTCATCGTATTGCACGCCTAGATTAGATGCCAACTCACGGGCATCCAGCCAAGAAATTTCAGCGGTGTAAGGCGATGGCATCATGACTGCGCGCACTTGATCTGACCCGAGTGCGTCAACCGCAATTGCTAGCACTAAGGCGGAGTCCACTCCGCCCGATAGCCCCAGAATCACTCCTGGAAAACGGTTCTTGCGGACATAATCACGCGTTCCCATGACGAGTGCGGCATACACTTGTGCTTCGAGCGTTAATGCAGGAGCAATCACGCCCCGTTGTGGTTCGCCTGCTGCAACTTCAATAAATCCGACGCTCTCTTGAAACTGCGGTATGGCGAATACCAGTTCGCCATGGGAGTTCATGGCACAGGATCCACCATCAAAAACGAGTTCGTCTTGCCCGCCCACCATATTGAGATAGAGGATAGGTAAACCGTAGGCCTGACTTTGTTGTTTCAGTAGTTCGTAGCGCGTATGTTCTTTTTGGAGATGGTAAGGTGAGGCATTGAGTACCACGAGCATTTGCGCCCCTGCATCCTTGGCTAGACGCGCTGGATCTGAATGCCAAATGTCTTCACATAATAAAACGCCCAGTTTTAAACCATGATGCTCAAAAACGCAGGCATTTTCACCTGCCACAAAATAACGCTTCTCATCAAACACTTCGTGATTGGGTAATTCCTGTTTGAAGTAAGTGGCAATCACTTTGCCATTCGTAATTACTGATGCTGCATTACGCAGGCCTGCATCGGATTCGCAGGGGTGACCCACAATTACCGTTAATCCACGCAACTCTTGAAGTTGATCGCATAGAGACTGAAGTGCAGTCCGCGTTTCTTGAATAAATCCGGGGCGCAGTAAAAGGTCTTCAGGAGGGTAGCCAGTTAAAGAAAGCTCAGGCGTTAAAAGTAGACTGGCTCCCTGTTGATGGGCAACGTGCGCCGCCTGAAAAATTGCCTGTGCATTACCAGCGCAATCCCCTAAGAGAGGATTGAGTTGCGCCATTGCAATCTGCATGGGGGAATGAGTGCGCTGACTCATAACCTACACCATGCACGATTCATATTTATACCTTCTCTTTTTGATAGCGGGCCATGCCATCGGTAATCTCTTTGTGGGCATCGGCAATTGAGCCCCAACCTTTGACCTTGACCCACTTCCCTTTTTCCAGATCTTTGTAATGCTCAAAGAAATGCTGAATTTGATTCAAGCGCATTTGGTTGATGTCCTCGGAGCTCTCCCAATGGCTATAGATCGATAAAATGCGATCTTCAGGAACGGCTAATAACTTGGCGTCATCACCGGCTTCATCGTTCATCTGTAAAACGCCTAGCGCACGGCAGCTGACCACCACTCCAGGGATCAACGGAAAGGGTGTAATCACCAAGACGTCGACTGGATCGCCGTCCCCTGCAATGGTCTTAGGGATGTAACCATAGTTGCAGGGGTAGTGCATGGCGGTACCCATAAAGCGGTCCACAAAGATCGCCCCGGTTTCCTTATCGACCTCATATTTGATGGGGTCGGCGTTCATGGGGATTTCAATAATGACGTTAAAGTTCTCGGGAACCCGTTTTCCCGGGGTGACGTTATCAAGACTCATACATGCTCC
This sequence comes from Polynucleobacter sp., assembly GCA_040400365.1. GTDB lineage: Bacteria > Pseudomonadota > Gammaproteobacteria > Burkholderiales > Burkholderiaceae > Polynucleobacter. The sequence goes on from JBBAQJ010000004.1 coordinate 55,852, forward strand.
AAATTAAATAAAAAACGGTCTGCTTAGTAGATACCCTGATCTTAGCAAAGTGGCAAATCACTAAATCTGTTGGATACTTTTGAAAGCGATCAACTTGCTATTTTAAGCCTTCAAGCGAATCGCTAGATTGTCGTATCAAAATTACATTGAATCCTCAACCAAGTAGGAGTGATTTAGCATGAGTGATGTGACTGTAGGTCTGTATTTTGCCTTAGCGTGTGGCGTGATTGCCGTGGTCTACGGCTTTGTGATGCGCACCTGGATTCTCAAACAAGACACCGGCAACGCCAAGATGGTCGAAATTGCGGAAGCGATTCAGCAAGGCGCAGCTGCGTATCTGGCGCGCCAATATAAAACGATTGCGATCGTAGGTGTGGTGTTGACGATCCTGATGGCGGTCTTTCTCGATTTGGCAACCGCGATTGGTTTTGTGATCGGTGCTGTGTTATCGGGAGCCTGCGGCTTCATCGGTATGAACGTCTCGGTGCGCGCGAATGTGCGTACTGCGCAAGCAGCCACTCAAGGCATGAACCAAGCTTTGAATGTTGCATTCAAAGGCGGCGCCATTACCGGCATGCTCGTAGTCGGTTTGGGTCTTCTTGGGGTCGGAGTGTTCTTTATGCTGCTAGTCTCAATGGGTGGTGGTCAGGACCTCTCGGATGTGTTACATCCCTTAATTGGTTTGGCATTTGGCTCTTCCTTAATTTCGATCTTTGCACGTCTAGGTGGCGGCATCTTTACTAAGGGCGCAGACGTCGGTGCTGACTTGGTGGGTAAAGTCGAAGCAGGTATTCCAGAAGATGATCCGCGCAATCCTGCGGTGATTGCCGATAACGTAGGTGATAACGTAGGTGATTGCGCAGGAATGGCCGCAGACTTATTTGAGACCTATGCGGTGACCTTAATTGCAACCATGGTCTTAGGCGCACTAATGGTGATGAATGCACCGGTGGCAGCGGTGGTATACCCATTAGTCCTTGGCGGCATTTCAATCATTGCCTCGATTATTGGCTGCTCATTTGTGAAAGCAAGCCCTGGTATGAAAAATGTCATGCCTGCTTTATATAAAGGCTTAATCATCTCAGGCGTGATCTCATTAGTGGGTTTCTACTTTGTCACGAAGTGGATTATTCCCGACGATGCCTTAGGAATTCCAGGTAGTCAGTGGCGCTTGTTTGGCTCATCGATTGTCGGTCTGTTACTCACTGCAGGTTTAGTGTGGATCACTGAGTACTACACCGGTACCGATTACAAACCAGTTAAACATATTGCAGAGGCCTCCACCAAAGGTCATGGTACGAACATCATTGCAGGCTTAGGCGTATCGATGCGCTCCACAGCTTACCCAGTCATTTTTGTTTGCATTGCGATCTTTGCCGCGTATTACTTAGCAGGTCTTTACGGTATCGCAGTAGCCGCAACCGCCATGCTCTCACTTGCAGGGATTGTGGTGGCGCTCGATGCCTATGGCCCAATTACCGATAACGCTGGTGGTATTGCTGAGATGGCAGGTTTGCCGGACTCGGTGCGTGACATCACCGACCCATTGGATGCGGTGGGTAATACCACTAAGGCAGTCACCAAAGGTTACGCAATTGGCTCAGCGGGTCTCGCATCCTTGGTATTGTTTGCGGACTACACCCATGCTTTAGAAGCAATCGGTCAGCAAGTGACCTTTGATCTCTCCAACCATATGGTGATCATTGGTCTCTTTATTGGCGGCTTGATACCTTACCTCTTTGGAGCAATGGCCATGGAGGCAGTAGGCCGTTGCGCTGGCGCTGTGGTGGAGGAGGTGCGTCGACAGTTCAGAGATATCCCCGGCATCATGGAAGGAACTTCAAAGCCAGAATACGGCAAGGCGGTCGACATGCTCACCTCGGCAGCAATTAAGGAAATGATTATTCCCTCGTTGTTGCCAGTAGTGGTTCCGATTTTGGTGGGTCTCTTTTTAGGACCTGCTGCGCTGGGTGGCCTTTTGATGGGCACGATTATTACGGGACTCTTTGTGGCAATCTCGATGTGTACCGGAGGTGGTGCTTGGGATAATGCCAAGAAATACATTGAAGAGGGTAACTATGGCGGCAAAGGCTCGGAAGCCCACAAGGCTGCTGTGACCGGTGATACCGTAGGCGACCCCTATAAAGACACCGCGGGCCCTGCTGTGAACCCACTCATTAAGATCATTAATATCGTGGCACTTCTGATCGTGCCGCTCTTACCTGTGGTTCGGTAAGTAGTAAGTAGAAAAGGATCAAATAAAAACGCCCAGCAATGCTGGGCGTTTTGCTTAGTGAGTAGACCTAAGTCAACAATAATTACTCGAGACCTTCCAGATAACGCTGCGCATCCAATGCTGCCATACACCCCGTGCCTGCACTGGTAATAGCTTGGCGATAGATGTGATCTTGCACGTCACCTGCTGCAAAGACACCAGGGATATTGGTTGCTGTGGCATTGCCCTCTAAGCCCGAGTGCGTTTTGATGTAGCCATTGTTCATATCAAGTTGACCTACGAACAAATCGGTATTAGGTTTGTGTCCAATCGCAATGAAGGCGCCCGATACCGCAATTTCTTCGGTGCTGTCATCCTGTCTTTTGATGCGCACGCCCGTAACCCCTTTTTCATCCCCCAAAACCTCATCGAGGGTGGCGTTGAGTTTGAGTTCAACTTTGCCTTCGGCCACTTTCGCCATCAAGCGATCATTCAGAATCGGCTCTGCACGGAACTTATCCCGACGATGGATGACCGTCACTTTTCGGGCAATACCGGTGAGGTAAAGCGCTTCCTCAACGGCCGTATTACCGCCACCGACTACGCACACATCTTGGCCCTTGTAAAAGAAGCCATCGCAGGTTGCGCAACCCGATACACCCCGGCCCATGAACGCCTCCTCACTGGGTAGGCCGAGATATTGGGCTGAAGCCCCCGTCGAGATAATGAGCGCATCACAGGTGTAAGTGCCAGAGTCACCCACTAGGCGAATTGGCTTTTCGGTGAGAGCGGCCGTATGAATGTGATCAAAAATGATCTCGGTATTGAAGTGCTCAGCATGCTTTAGGAAACGATCCATCAGCTCAGGCCCCTGAACACCATTGGGGTCAGCGGGCCAGTTTTCCACATCGGTGGTGGTCATGAGCTGGCCACCTTGGGCGAGCCCAGTAATTAAGGTGGGCTTGAGGTTGGCGCGGGCGGCATAGACCGCTGCGGTGTAGCCAGCTGGGCCGGAACCCAGGATCAGAACTTTGGAGTGTTTGGTCGTTGTAGTCATCCCTAAATTATAGGGTTCGAAAGCCAAGGCTTGTTTACAATCGAAACAACATGGCCCGTAGCTCGCTTCCACCCATTAAGACCCCGCTGCCTCCTGAGGGCGGCACTGGCAAGATGTCTCGCCTAATCGCTGAAGTGCGCTGGATGTTGATGCTTGCTATCTTCCTGGGGTTATTTGCGGTTCTGATCACCTATACCAAATCGGATCCAGCCTGGTCGCATGCTAGTTTTGAGGTTCCTAAAAATATTGGTGGGCGCATTGGTGCGTGGACCGCTGATTTGATGCTCTATATTTTTGGAGTCTCGGCATTTTGGTGGGTCGCACTATTTGGCCGGCGGGTGTATCAAGGTTGGCGTGAGCTGTGGAGCGTGCCATTACCGGTTGATCCAGAGGCGAGACCAGAGTCTTTTTGGACCCGCTGGTTAGGCTTTACCTTGACCCTCACCTGCAGCATGGGTCTCGAGTCGATTCGGATGCATTCTTTGCAATGGGAGTTACCAAGACCCCCAGGCGGCATCTTGGGTGAGGTGATCGGAGACCCGCTGCAAATGGCCTTTGGCTTTACGGGTGCAACCCTGATTCTCATCTTTGGCTTAGCAGTCGGCCTCTCCCTCTTTTTGCATTTCTCATGGCTCACGCTTTCTGAGCAAGTCGGGCGCTATATTGAACTTGGTATTCGGCGCTTACGTGAGAAGCGTGAGGAGCAAGAGGATCAAAAGATTGGCGAGCAGGCTGCGGTTGAGCGTGAAGAGCATGTCGAGGAAGTACGGATTCGAGAAGAAGTCGCACCTAAAGTGCAAATCTTTAATCAGCCTTTAAAGATTGTGAAGAGCGAGCGGGTTGAGCGTGAGAAGCAACAGCCACTCTTTGTCGAAATACCGGACTCGGAGTTGCCGCCACTTTCTCTGCTTGACCCAGTTCCTGAGGCAAAAGAAACGATTTCAGCCGAGACATTGGAGTTCACCTCCCGCTTGATTGAGCGCAAGCTCGATGATTTTGGGGTGCAGGCCAAAGTCATTGCGGCCTACCCAGGACCGGTTGTGACGCGCTATGAGATTGAACCGGCGGTGGGTGTGAAGGGCAGTCAAATTGTGAACCTTTCACGTGATCTATCACGCTCACTCGGTGTGGTTAGTTTGCGAGTGGTCGAGACCATCCCCGGCAAGACCTGCATGGCACTCGAATTACCCAATCCCACACGGCAGTCGGTCTATCTCTCCGAGATTTTGAGCTCTCAGGTCTATAACGACAATCATTCTTTACTCACACTAGCCTTGGGTAAGGATATTTCGGGTAGCCCCATGGTCGCTGATTTGGTGAAGATGCCACATTGCTTGGTGGCGGGTACTACGGGAGCGGGTAAGTCGGTGGGGATCAACGCGATGATTTTGTCGATTCTCTTTAAAGCGAAGCCCGACGAGGTACGGCTCATCATGATCGATCCCAAGATGCTTGAGATGTCGGTCTATGAGAAGGTACCTCATTTATTGTGCCCAGTCGTGACTGATATGAAGCAGGCCTATAACGCACTCAATTGGGCGGTCAATGAGATGGAGCGCCGCTACAAACTCATGAGTAAGTTTGGGGTGCGTAATTTGGCAGGCTTTAATAAAAAGATCATGGAAGCCGAAGCTAAGGGCGAGAAACTCACTAACCCCTTTAGCTTAACGCCTGAGGATCCCGAGCCACTCTACAAAGCCCCAATTATTGTAGTGATCATCGATGAGCTTGCTGATCTGATGATGGTCTCCGGTAAGAAGATTGAAGAGTTAATTGCCCGGATTGCGCAAAAGGCCCGTGCTGCCGGTATTCATTTGGTGTTGGCAACGCAGCGCCCGAGCGTGGATGTCATCACAGGTCTGATTAAAGCAAATATTCCAACGCGGATTTCATTTCAGGTGAGCAGTAAGGTCGATAGCCGCACCATCCTAGACCAACAAGGCGCCGAGACCTTATTGGGCATGGGCGATATGCTGTACATGCCGCCAGGGACTGGATTACCGATCCGGGTGCACGGTGCTTTTGTGTCAGACGATGAAGTGCACCGCGTGGTTTCCTGGCTTAAAGAGAAGGGCGAAGCGAATTACATCGATGGCGTCCTCGAGGGGGCCGATGAGTCCACCATGGACGCCTTAAATGGTGGCGGCAATGGCGGTGGTGAAGCCGACCCTCTTTACGATCAAGCCGTAGCGATTGTGCTCGAGAACAAGCGTGCCTCGATCTCACTGGTGCAGCGGCATTTGCGGATTGGCTACAACCGTGCCGCACGTCTCTTAGAGGATATGGAAAAAGCCGGCTTGGTCTCGAAGATGGGCGGCAATGGCAATCGCGAGATTTTGGTTCGCCCCAGCGAATAAGCCAAACTCTAAAGAATGAAGCGCTTTATTTTCTATTTCGCCGTCGCAACATCAGTTATTCCAAATGCGATTCATGCGCAACCCGCAGCGCCCTCGGGGATTGAGCAACTCAAGCAGTTTGTGAAGACCGTTCGCTCCGCCCAAGGCGAGTTTGTGCAGCAACAAATGCGTACCCCCAAGCCTAATGAGCCACAAGATAAACCAAAAATGATTCGGCAAACGTCTGGCCAGTTTATCTTTCAGCGCCCGGGGCGCTTTGTCTGGGATACCCAAAAGCCGTATGAACAAAAACTCATCATGGATGGCAAACAACTCCTGATGTGGGATAAGGATCTCAATCAATTAACGATTCGGTCAGCCAATCAGGCCTTAGCTGCATCACCGGCTGCCATTCTCTTTGGTGATGTCGCTCTTGATCAGCAGTTTGATCTAGAGGAGGCGGGCACTAAGACCAATTTACAGTGGGTGAACTTAAAGCCAAAGGCAAAACCCGGGCAGAGCGATCTGCCCTATACCCAAATTGCGATTGGCATGGGCTCTGGATTACCCAAAGCCTTGGAGCTGACCGATGGATTTGGCAGCATGGTGTTGGTTATTTTTAATCAGATGCAAATCAATCCCAGTGTGGATGCTAGCCGCTTTCAATTTAAGCCCCCGCAGGGCGCCGAGGTCTTGCGACTAAACTAATGGCTTGAACCCGAAGGAATCGTATGCTGGACCCCCAACTGCTTCGTAAAGATCTAGAGAGCGTCAAGGCGCGCTTGGCCACGCGCAAGTTTGAGTTAGATACCAACTTGTTTACACAACTTGAGAATGAGCGCAAACAGCTTCAAGCAGGCACCGAAGAGTTGCAAGCCAAACGTAATCAATTAGCCAAAGCCATTGGTATGAAAAAAGGCAAGGGCGAGAATGCCGATGCGGAACTTGCTGAGTCGGCTAGCGTCAATCAAACGCTTGAGAAAAACTCCACCCGTTTATCGACGCTACAAGATCAAATTAAAGACTTGATGCTCAACATCCCGAATTTACCGGATGAGAGCGTACCAGTTGGCATGACGGCCGATGAAAATAAAGAGATCAAGGTGTGGGGAAAGCCAACGACCTTTGATTTCACACCCAAGGATCATGTCGATCTAGGTGCTCCCATCGGGCTGGATTTTGATGCAGCATCCAAAATTAGTGGTGCACGTTTTGTAGTTCTTAAGGGCAATGCAGCGAAGTTGCATCGGGCGCTCACCCAGTTCATGCTGGATGTACATACCGAGCAACATGGCTATCAAGAGGTCTATGCGCCTTACATGGTGAGTGCGCAAGCGATGCAGGGTACTGGCCAGCTTCCGAAGTTTGAGGCTGACCTATTTAAAGTGCCACGCAAGATGGGCGGCGAGCATCCCGACGATGGTGGTGAGCGCATTGAAAACTTTTATTTGATTCCGACCGCCGAAGTGCCGGTAACCAATCTAGTGCGCGATGCAATCATTAATGCAGACCAGTTGCCACTCAAGTATGTGGCTCATACCCCATGCTTTCGCTCGGAGGCGGGTAGTTATGGGCGTGATGTACGTGGCATGATCCGCCAGCATCAATTTGATAAGGTCGAGTTAGTTCATATTAGTCATCCTGAGAAATCGATGCAGGCTTTAGAAGAATTGACTGCGCATGCGGAAAAGATTCTGGAACTCTTAGAGTTGCCGTATCGACGCATGCTTCTCTGCACCGGTGACATGGGCTTTGGAAGTGCCAAGACCTATGATCTAGAGGTATGGATCCCCTCGCAAAATGCGTATCGGGAAATTAGTTCTTGCTCGAACATGGGAGACTTCCAAGCCCGACGGATGCAGGCACGCTATAAAGTTGGTCAGAGCAAACCCGAGCTACTACACACACTTAATGGCTCAGGTCTTGCGGTGGGGCGAACCGGCGTGGCACTGCTGGAAAACTATCAGCAAGCCGATGGCAGCATTCGGATTCCCAAGGTATTGCAGCCCTATATGGGCGGTTTAGAAGTGATTCGCTCGATCGCCTAAAGAACGAGTGGTTTAATCTTTACTCTCTCTGAGTTCTTGGCTAGTACTTTGTCGAGAGTCACAATTAATTTTGACTTCATTTCTCGTGCGGCGGATAGATGCAATGCATCGCCCGCGCGAAGGTTGGATTTCGCATCCAGTGTAAAAAGACCCGCTGAGTAAAAAGTATTTGCTTTAATTGGAAGCAATTCCACGTCATTTGAACAAATTTTTTCAAAAAGAGCCCAGGCGCTAAGGCTCTGTTTGTGCGTTATTTGTCCAGTTCGCTCTTTAATTGCTAGGGCGCTGGCAAACTCAGTAAAAGTCCAGACCGAGCTCATTAGATCGCTACCCGCCTTTTCGTACCAAACTTCAACAGCTTTACTCTTGGCCTCGCGTGTACACAAAGCGACAAAAACACTCGTATCGATATAAATCATTTGAATTAGTATCGAGCGGATTCACGTAATTGCTTAATGACCGATTTGCTCATTGGCATCGACTCGCGAAATTCATGGAGCTCGCGGATGATTGATTTACGATCAACCTGTTTAGTGCGTAGCACAATCGTTCCATCAGGAGCAAGACTAGCATTCAAGAAATCTCCTTCAGCAAGATTTGCCTCTTTCAATAGATGCTGAGGAATGCGCAAGGCAAGACTGTTACCCCACTTCGCTAATTGAATATTCATATAAGGCTCCTAAAACTTGAATAATGTATATCTATAAATGTAGATACATTATACGAGATATGAACATTCTGAATCAAGGCCATACCAGCCTATCTAGAGGCCTAGGTATAATTGACATTGAGTCGGAGAGGTGGCAGAGTGGTCGAATGTACCTGACTCGAAATCAGGCGTAGGTGCAAGCCTACCGTGGGTTCGAATCCCACCCTCTCCGCCACTACTTAAAAACTCCGCATGCTACTTTTCACCACCTTCATCCTAAACAGCCTAATTGCGCTCTTTGTGATCGTGTTTCATTATGAGGTTTTGTACAAACTCAATAGTGCCATGCTAGCGATTAAGCATATTCATGCACGCTATAAGGTATTGATTGCAGTCGGTATGATTTTTATCGCACACATCATTGAGATTTGGATCTTTGCGCTAGCTTATTACCTAATGCTGAAATTTCCAAACCTTGGAGGTGTCGTTGGTACAAGCTCCGAACATGGCCTGCTACTCGATAGTGCGTATTTGTCGTTTGTTACTTACACCACAGTGGGATACGGTGACATTGTGGTGGATGGCTATCTTCGATATCTCACTGGTGTCGAGGCGCTTACTGGCCTGATCCTGATTACTTGGTCCGCATCCTTTCTATTTATTGAGATGCAAAAGTACTGGGGTTCCCGAAATTTAAACTAAGCTTAGTTTGTTTAAAAAGCTTTGGTGTATCTCAATGTGATGCGCCGACTTTCCATAAAACCATTCATCGTCGCAATATCGTTCCCATACTGAAGCATGAAGCGACCAATGCTGGTATGGGCAACACCGCTTACAAAATAGCGCTGGGTGACCACTGTATTGTTTCGTTCAACTCCATTAAAAGCCGTTTCCCCACCCGTAACGTATACATAGGTTGCAGCTACTGTATAAGTTTGGTTGATGCGATAGATGGGACCAATTTGACTGCTGTATAGGGGTTTTTGTGTCAGCTGGACGTTTGTTGGAGAGAGATTGCAGGCTGCAGCGCATTGGCTATTGGCCCCATACCAAACTGTATCAAAGGCAAACGCACCATCGATATTATTAGTGATTGGGCGTTGATACCCCATTTGTAATGCTTGACTATACCGGTTACTCCCCAGATTAAATGCTTTGGTATTGGAGTATTCACCAGTAGGTATAGAGAGGTAGGCTGCAACACCAAAATAGGTTCGGGTGGTATGGTTTGCATACGGCCAAATTGCCGTTGCGACCGTGGTATCGGTCATACCCTGGCTGGCTGGAAACGCCGATAAGGAACCATCTGGCGAGAGGGTGCCTGCACCAGTTTGTACGTAACTGACTGCTGGCAAAGAGCCAATCATATAGGTATGGCCTAAACGAAAAAGCCCGAGATTGGATTCTAGATTGGGAGATGTGCCAGTGGGTACATTATTGACATACAAGTTATTGTTTTGAGCATTGACATAAGAGACCGTCACAGCCGTTCGTCCTGGCGCTGGCGCCACAATATCATTAGGTTGAAGATCAATAGCCAACGCATTACCACCAAATAGCATTAATGCCAATTGCAGAGGGAAAGTAATTTTTTTTATCTGGGCCATTTATTCATTGAGGCGATACTTCAAGTACGATAAGAATATGAAAGTTTTGCTGGCATTAAATTTCTTTATCTTCGCTGCGATCCAGCTCGGACTGCTTTTTGGGATACTACATTATCTTCAGGGTGACTCTAAATCGAAGCCAAATCCTTATTGGCTTGGGGCATTGATATCTAATGTCATCGGTTTAGGATTATTTGCGATTGGGATTTTATTGACTGACGATATCCAGAAAGTACCACCAATCTTTACGCTCGCTAATACTTTGTTTTATGCGGCAGCAATTCTTCAGGGCTTATTTTTTTATTCCTTAAATCATCCAGTCAGTAAGTCCTTGAGGCGGACTCTTGGAGTTTCAATACTTTGCTATGGATTGTTCTTCGAATACTTAAGACTTCATTGGACATTTGAAGGGCGAACATTATTTGCTGTTTCGATGTATGCAATCACTCTTGTCTGGCAGATTCGAGAAGCCCGTATGGTCAATCACGGTTTAGGTTTGCAGCAATTAAGGTATTTTCAATACGCAGCGATTGGCGAAGCACTCTTTCTAGCGCCGCGACTCATTGTTTTATTAGGGTCAGACCATCCAATTAATGCCATGGAGCAATTACCGCAACTACTCATCATTTTTACTTTTGGTCAGATTTTGATGAATACCTTATCGTTTATTGCGATCTGGGGTTATTGGTCTGAGAAGTTAGCAATCGATAGTCGCAAGACGGAGTCTCAAAATTTAACCTATAAGAAGTTATTGGATGAACGTGAAACTTTAATAAGGTCACTTTTGAGAGCTAATAAAAGCAGTACGAGCGGTGCATTAACTGCCTCTATTGCCCATGAA